>CAYUAV010000082.1:0-10555 GCA_964442665.1 uncultured Bacteroidales bacterium | reverse complement strand
TGGGACCACTTAAAAACAGAGTGAAAGCGAGAGCGAATAGCGAGCCTCACTCTGTTTTTCTCTGATCTCACTCTCAAACTTACACTTTGTTAATAAGCAGATCAACGTATTATAATTTGGAAATCTTCAGATTTTTTCTCAAAAAGCAAGTGCAGGTTTTCGGGCCATAATATTCGTTTAAATAAAAAAACCAGTGTATGAATGAGCGCCGAAAAAGTGTAATCCTTTTAATGGTACCCACTCTCACACTGGTTAGTATTTTATTTTTCACATGGGCTAAAACAGCCTGATACAAAAAAGGTTTGTTCAAATATAGTTAATTATAGTACAAAGAGTTTACCAACAAATCCTGCAGACTTTCAGCATCCATAAACTCCACCACGTCAAAATCCGTATCGGTTCCTTCTATTCCCATATACAATAAATAGGGATCGTCAAGAAGGGACTGATCGGTGGGAATCATCCAGAATTTTGAAAATTCATCTTCGATGGCTCCAATACCTTCAAACGTAATTTCCTGGTCACCGATATTCAATGTTTTTGAAAACCTCGGAAAATCGATCTGGTCGAATTCATAACCTTCCAGCAGAGCATCGAGTGACATATATTTTGTTTGCGATAATCCGACAAGAATCAGTTTATCATTGATCTCTCCCTTAACATAAAAGCCCGATTCTTCTTTATCATCATACCAGCGCCAGTCGGAATTGGTCGATTTAAAACTGATAGCTCCCTTTATTACCCGTTCATTCACTCCTTTTTTAGTATAGGCGTAACTATCGAATATTTTATAGGCAATTTCCGGATTTTGGAAGAGAAAGTCTTTATCGGCGATTAAAGTAATTTCGTTGAAATTATTTCCGCCTTCAGGTATCAAAAGTGTAAAACGGTCCCAGCTGTTGTCTTTATGCATTCCTGTCAGAATTTCAGCTTTATCACCATCAATTCTGGTATCGTGTATTTTTATGTTCTTGTAATCGGGTTTGAAATAATTTTTAGCATAAAATTCAGCAAGCTTTAGTGACGAAATCGTGATGCTTTCGTCTAAAGAATAATAGTAAAACGTGCCATAAACCACTTCATCTTTATCCGAGAACGAGAAGAATTTTTCATCCGGATCATCTGTATCCGGATCGGAAAATGACCAGCCCTCCGGTATCGATAAGGAAGTTTGAAAAACGATTACCCTGTTATTCTCAATAAACGATTCATCGTGGTAATTTGATAAATACACAGAAGTACTGTGTTCATAAACCGAACATGCGCTAAAGATTACCAGTATCAGACCTGTAATAATGAATCTTACACGTAAATTAATTGTACATTTTTTCATCTATCAGGATTTTAATTAAGAATTTGCGTTTCGAAAAATAGAATAAATATGTCTTAATTCAAAGTCATGTTTGTAATAATATAGGGCAGAAATTTCAGACTGGCTTTGTGATGTTCTCCTGAAAAGATATTTACTGATTATTTTTTATCCACGAGATGGTTTTATCAAGGCCTTCATTAAGCGATTGCGGTCTATAGCCGAGTTCCTTCCGCGCTTTTTTATCCGACAGGTCCCAGTTATACAGATATTTTCAGGCCCAACCCGGAGTGAGAATGGGAGGCAGTCCGAATACGACGGCCAGAAATTTCATAATTACAGCCAGGACCATGATAATAAAAACCGGAGTTTTGATCATGCTGTATCGTTTGCCGGTCAGATCTGATATCCTGGAAAAAAAGTCCGAATATGACAGGTTCTCTCCGCCGAAGATATAACGTTCGCCTGTCCTGCCTTTCTTCATGGCCAGTAACAGTCCGTTTACTACATCTCCCACAAAGACATAATTGCCAATGGATTGTCCATTCGCGGGAAGAAACCTGAATTTACCCCGGATATACAAACCGATAAGTTTTGTTACGCTGTTGCTTTCGGTCAATTCCCCGGGACCAAATACCCTTGTGGGACATACGATGCTCACATCAATTTTCCCGGTATATTTTTCGATGATGATCTTATCGGTAAGATCCTTCGTGCGTTCATATTCCGTAAAATAGGGGACCTTTCGTTTCGATGATTCATCGGTCAGCCAGTTATTTTGAGTGGGGCCAAAGACTCCGGCTGTTGAGGTGACTATTACTTTTTTAACACGTTGCTTTATCGCAGTTTCCAGTACATTAACCGTACCCTGGCAGTTGATTATTTCATAGGTCTGCTTTTGTTTTGCCCAGGCTTTGGCGTAAGCTGCAAGATGAAATACGCACTCGCAATCTTTCATCGCTTTCATAAGGCTGTCAGTATCAGTAACATCTCCCCTGAAAAAGCTGATATACGGATATTCCATACCAAAAATCTTTTTCTCCGAACGGTATAGGGCATGGACCGTATAACCCTGATCGGCAAGTTTTTTTACCAGGTGTTTCCCGATAAAACCTGTTGCTCCGGTAACCAATACTTTCATAAAAACTCAGGTCAGATTGTATCCTGAAATATATATGGGATTAGTATAAAAATTACGTTTTTCTTCATCGGTAAAACCGACAAATTTTGCCACTGCTATTCCATGAGCTTTGCCGAAGATCCTGTTGAGCAGACCCATTCCTCTTAACCCGGAAATTTTAATACATAAAGGATCATTACTATCAATATAGATCATTCCCGCATGTACTTTCAGTATAGCGCAAACCGAATGGAATAATACGCGTAAAAGGATATCGCATTCCTCCCGGCAATACAGGGTATCGAATGTCAGAAATGTGAAGCGTTGTGGTTTGATCATGCGATTAAGTGAAGGAATATTGGGCAATAATTTAACAGTCATGCGGCCGAAAAAACCCGGCAATTCCTCAATTTTCCAGTTAGCCACCCGGGCCCGGACACCTGCCAGAATTTCATCTTTTTCGGTAAGAATAAAATAGTCTGAAAGCAGCCTCTCATCTTCATAGAAGAAAAACGAATGTTTGCTATAGTTTTTTTGAAGTAAATCGATTAGTAAACTGTGACGGGAAGGATCAATTCTCGTAACTCTTTTATCGATGCGTGGAAAAAGGCTGCTAAAACTTATAATAGTGAAATTACGGATTTTCTCGAAAAAGAATTCGGTATAGTTAATGGAAAGCAGGTTCCTCTCTTCCACGAAAGCATAATATATTTTTTTCGGATCAGCACGGTTGTTGATAAGTTCATATGTAAAATCTTCAGCATGTTTTCTCATGCCTTCTTTCATAAAAGAATTTCCCATGCGATGGATACGCGTTTCCGGCAAACCTGTTTTGACAGCATAGGTTGGATTAAAACTTACATAGCGAACATAATAGGTGTAACAGGGAACCTGATAAAGAAAAGTGATTCTCTCGGTAATGGCCATTACTGAAATGAGCTCACCTTTTTTTCGCATGGGAAAAAAATGCAAGGGTTTAATTTCATCTATTTTCCGCAGGGCATCGAGCTGTCGGTAGCGAATTCCTCCGGGACTGCCCAGAACTGTACTCCCGATGGCTTCCCTCACATCAGGCATTGCTTCGGTTTCGTGGGTCAGGATCAATGATTTATATTGAATAAGTACATTAGATGCCATTCTATCACTTATCTTGTGATTTGCTTAACATGATTCGATCTTTAAACAGGCAATGACAGCTGTATTTTCGGATTAAAATACTTGAAAAATATTCTATGCCCTCATTGCTTTCTGTTTTTTATCCTCTGCGAATAAAAAAGTGACTATTCCCCGGCAGTAATCATTTAATTGAGAGATACCGGTATTATGCATATCAGAATCTAAAAAACTGATGCCTTCTTTGCAGTTTTTCTTATACCGTGTTCCGTTTCGAATACCTGTCGTCCCCACCAGGTAAGTTCATTCTGCTCCCTGAATTCCGAGAGGTCGAGCCAGGCATTTTCCTTATTGTTCCCCGTCCACATCCAGGGAAGGTATCCGATTTGCAACTCATCACATTTCTTAAGTATCTCGGTATGGTCGACCGTGCATTTCAGGTTATTATGGCCTTTGTCGAAATTATAACCGAATTCTCCTACGACCAGGGGAATTGAGAGGTCATGAGTCTTTTTCAGTTCGCTGCCGATCTTAGCCGGATCGTTCCACGAATAGTACATATGTACTGAAAAAAGAAGGTTCTTTTGCAGATCGGACTCCAGCAATTCTTTCCCATATTTTTGAATGGCGTAAATATCCTGGCCCCAGCCCGGTGCATCAATAACCAACGTAGTTTTATAGCCGGCATCCCGCAAAATGGCAACAGCCTTTTTATAACTTTCTTTCCAATGTTCGGCAGTAGTATTATGATCGCCCCATTCGTTGGCAATATTAATAAGCAGGTATTTCTCATAAGGAAGAAGTACCTTTTTTACTGCCGGTCTGGCATAGTAAGCTGCCATACTGAGGAGTTTTGCCGTAGTACTGTCTCCGGTGGCATCGTGTAATTCCACCATCGGTATCATTTTCAGTGCAACACATTTCTTAATTACCTTACCGAGTAAGGCAGGTTTATCTTTCGTTTCCCATACGATGCGCACACAATTCACATTCATTTCAGAGAGGCGTTTGAGATCTTTGAGTGCACGGTCGTAGAACCAGGAGTGTGGGTTGTTAACCCCCCTGATAACAAATTCATTCCCGTTGGCATCAAGCAGTCTGGGACCCGAAACTGTAAATCCCTGAGCATCCAGTATATGAACTGAAAGTAATGAAATCAGGATAAGAAACAGGAAATTTAGTCTCATTAGCTAGGAGTGTTTATGATGAAATATTGAAGTATTCATTTTCAGCAATTATAATTAAAAAAAACGAAGCCGGCAGTTTAATCTCCTACAAGAATAGTAAACAACTTAAAAGTTAATATGTCTTATTTGTTAACCAGCCTTCCGATTCAGAATAGAGATCAGGTTATTGCAGTAGCTATATTTTCAACTCATCACCAAAAATCTTCATTCGGTAGTGCAACCTTCCGGTTCATCATCTTTCTTTTTAATCAACGGTTCAGACCGGTTAATTTTATCTCAAATTTTAAAAAATTAGAATCATGAAAAACCTGATTATTACGTTAAGCCTGTTTTTTGGAATTTATATCTCTACTATTGCAGATGGGGGATTCACCCAAACCATTCGCGGAAAAGTTATTGATGCTGTTACCGGATATCCTCTTATCGGAGCAACAATTTTGCTGTCGGGGACTAATCCTCCTGTCGGAACTATTACTGATATCGACGGAGTATTTGAACTTAATCATGTTCCTGTCGGACGACAAACCCTCGAGATAAGCTATGTCGGTTATCTTCCCGGGAAAGTTGAGAACCTTTTACTTACCAGTGCAAAGGAAACAGTAGTCGAGGTTCGACTCGAGGAAAGTACGATTGAAGTTGAAGAAGTGGTTGTAAAAGCAAACAGGAAAAAGAATGAGGCACTGAACGAGATGGCCATGGTGTCGTCGCGGACTTTTTCGGTTGAAGAAACCGAGCGGTTCGCCGGGAGTCTGGGCGATCCCGCCCGCATGGTTGCTAACTATGCCGGGGTGATGACCCAGAACGATTCCCGCAATGATATTATTATACGCGGAAATTCACCATCGGGAGTGTTATGGAGGATCGAGGGTATTGAAGTTCCGAATCCGAACCATTTCGGTGCGCTGGGTACCACAGGGGGACCTATAAGTATGATCAATAATAACCTGCTGGCCAATTCGGATTTTTTAACCGGAGCTTTTCCGGCTGAATATGGGAATGCCACGGCCGGAGCATTTGACCTTAACTTCAGGTCGGGTAATAATGAAGTTACTGAATTTACGGGGCAGGTTGGTTTCAACGGCTTTGAACTGGGTGCCGAAGGCCCGTTTGTACGGAGAGAAAATCATGTTAATCCTTCGTACCTGGCAAACTTCCGGTATTCGACACTGGAAGTTGTCAATATGCTGGGATTTAATCTTGGTACCGGATCGGCAATACCGCAATACAAAGATTTTACATTTATGGTCGATGTGCCGGGAACAAAACTGGGAAGATTTAAACTTTTTGGTTTATGGGGTGCAAGTTATATCGAGCTGGGGCGCGAAGAAGATGTCGAGGAGAATGAAAATTCCTATAATCCCCGGGGCTGGGCTACAAATTTTGGTTCCGATCTTGCTCTGGCAGGCCTTTCTCATACTTATTTTCTTAATGAGAACATGCGGTTTAAAAGTACTCTATCTTATCAGACAACATCAGCGAATACACAGGTCGATTCGGTCGATCTTGCAACCGACAGGGTCGATCCGTTTTACCGTTCGGAGCAACAAGAAAACAAATTCTCGTTTTCGACACAATTCCGGCATAAAATAAATTCCCGCAACAATTACAGTTTTGGTGTTATTGCCGATATGTATACGATCAATTATCTCGACAGCGCGTTCAGCCAGGACTATGATCGTTTTATCCGGACATCGGATATAGAAGGCGACCTTTACCTGTTGCGGGGATATGTGCAGTGGCAGCATAAATTTAACGATTACCTGACGGCATACTCGGGCGTGCATCTGCAGTATTTCGACCTGAACCGGGAAGTTGCCATTGAACCCCGGCTCTCTTTTAAATGGCAGCTCGACAGGAAACAATCGCTGAATGCAGGTTTTGGCATGCACAGCCAACTGCAACCCAAATACATCTATTTTTTGCAAACCTATGAAGAAGCGAGTGACAGCTATTATACCACCAATGAAGATGTGAAATTTACCCGCAGCAATCATTATGTACTGGGTTACAATTACCTTTTCACGCCAGATTTCAGAGTAAGGCTTGAGACCTATTATCAAAACCTGTATCATGTACCAGTTGCCGAAGGTTTTCCCGAATTTTCCACACTGAATACCGGTGGCGAATTTGGTGTAATGGACGTCGATAGTCTGGTGAACAAAGGAACAGGACGAAATTATGGTGTGGAACTTACCGTGGAAAAATTCCTCAGCAAAGGCTACTATGCATTGTTCACAGCTTCAGTCTTTGATTCGAAATATAAGGGGTATGATGAAATCGAGCGTAATACGGCTTTCAACGGCAACTATGTTTTTAACCTGCTTGCCGGATATGAGAAGAAGCTGGGTAAAAAGACCACACTAACCCTGGATATCAAAACCGTTTGGGCAGGTGGTAAACGGTATATCCCTATCGATTTGGAAGAATCGAGGCTGCAGGGTGAAGAGATCAGGGATTGGAGCAGGGCTTATGATAAAAAATATAACGATTATTTTCGTACTGACCTGCGAATCGGTCTTAAACTCAACGGGAAACGTGTAAACCAGGAATGGGGTCTCGATTTGCAGAATGTTACAGGTTTTCAAAGTATTTTTACCGAAGGATACGACGCTGCACAGGATGAGATTTATAGCATTTATCAGCAGTCTTTTATGCCCATGATGTTATGGCGTATTAATTTCTGATAAATAGTCGAGTAAGAGTAATTTATGAATTATTTGTATTAACCAGGTTTGAATGATGATAAGGACTAAGTATAATAAGCTTTGGTACTATTTGCTGATACCGGCAGTAGGAATTGCTTTAGCCATACTGTTCAGCGGAGTGCGCCTGAGTCCCGGAGGTTTAACAATGATAAGGTATATTTTGCATGCTGTAATTATGACCTCGGGCCTTTGGATCGGATGTATGCTGATCGTTTTATTCCTATGGAATAAATTTCCATGGGAACAAACTCCCGAAAAACATCTCATTCTGGAGATTTTCCTGATATTACTCTACACCAATGCTTTTTCGTATGGCTTGTATAAAATCGAAAGCCATTTTAAAATTGTAGAAGAAACGAATGAACTCTTCATGAGCATAGTCGTCACGAATCTGATCACGTTTTTAATAACAGCCATTCATGAAGCGGCAGAGTTTTACAAGCAATGGAAATATAATTTCTCCAAATCGGTACGATTGGAAAAGGATAATATCGAAGCCAAATATGAGACCCTTAAATCGCAGATCAATCCGCATTTCCTGTTTAACAGCCTGAATAGTCTTACAACCATTGTTGAAGAAAATGAGAATGCCGTCGCCTATATTCAGAATCTGTCCGAATTTCTGCGCTATATGCTGAAAAGCCGAGACAGACAACTTGTATTGGTGCGTGAAGAGATCGCAATTCTCAGAAAATATGTCGATTTACAGCATTCACGCTTTCAGGATAATCTCCGCATTGAAATCGACGTGGATGAAAAATACTTTCATTATTCGACACCCCCGCTGGTGATGCAAATGCTTGTTGAAAACGGCATAAAACATAATATTATATCGAAAGAAAAACCACTGACTATAACTGTCAAAGCTGAGAAAGACTGGCTTGTTGTTGAAAATAACCTTCAGAAAAAAAGCGAATCCTATTCAACGGGCCAGGGATTGCGGAATATCTCGGAACGTTACGGTTTCTTTACCACCCAACAGGTTAAAATTCACGAAACAAATAGTACTTTTAGGGTTTCGATCCCATTGTTAGAAGTTGATCTATGATCCGGACCCTTATTATCGAAGATGAAGAACCCGCTGCCCTGCGACTGGAAAAACTTTTAACAGAAGTCGACTCCTCAATTGAAGTGATAGACAAACTGGATAGTATTGAATCGGCCGTTGAATGGTTCAGGAAGAACCGGCACCCCGATCTGTTAATGCTCGACATTCAGCTGGCTGACGGCGTCAGTTTCGATATCTTTAAAAAAGTTCAAGTCGATTGTTTTGTCATTTTTACCACAGCTTACGACGAATATGCGATAAAGGCTTTTGAGCTTAACAGTATCGATTACCTGTTAAAGCCCGTTGACAGGACCAAATTGACAAACAGCATTCAAAAGTTTAAAAATCTGAGCCGGTCAACACCCCAATTTAACCTGAATGACCTGATTGAAACCATTGAAAGCCGCAAAACCGGTTACAAAAAGCGATTTGCTGTTTCCATCGGTGCCAAAATAAAGTCGGTTGAAATCCATCAGATTGCTTTTTTTTATTCCCTTGAAAAAAATTCGTTCCTTGGCACATTCGACGGCCATGAATATCCTCTCGATTTTTCACTCGATCGTATTGAGGCTATGATCGAGCCTGAGATCTTTTTCCGGATAAACAGGCAATATATTGTGAATTATAAGGCAATCCAGAAAATCAATGTGCTCTCAAAAAGTCGCCTTGAGCTTAGCGTGTCGGGCACTACCGAAGAACTTCTGGTAAGCTCGGCACGAACACACAGTTTTCGTGAATGGATCGATAAATAGTTCACTCGATATAACATGTATCCTCAGTAATTTTTAACCTGTTTAATATGTGTTACTGATTAACCCGGTTTGATACTCAATTATAATTCTCCTGCTCTTGCAAACTATATAACCCGTATCGTTAATAACCTATGATCTCTCTGCGTTTTATCTGCGTATTTAATCGTCGTAAATTAGCGAGAAAAAATGTTATTTTCTTTATGTGTATGAATCATGAAATTTTAGAACCGTCTTGTACTTATTATCTCGGGTACTATATAAAACTTGTTGGTAATTCCGGCAATAAAAAACAGTTTTTGGGAGCAGATCAATACATAATTCCCACCATTTAACGTTCGTCTTGTAAAATATTCAATTGTTTCATAACTTGCCTGCATAAATTTGTATTACTTAAATTGCCTGAATCATGACTACTATCCGAACCTTTTTTGGTCTGGCATGGCTGTTTATTTTCCTGCGGGGCAGCAGCCAGCCTGCCGGTACTCCGGCTGCCTCAATCGTATACCCGAGAGTGGGTAATACTTCGTACTATAACTGGATCATCCTGCGAAATCCGGCTTATGTAAGTTGTATCGATACGCAAATAAACCTTCCGGTATGGGTATCGCATGCCATTACGCAGGAACTAATAGAATGTGGCGACACGATGAAACGTGAACGCCCTAAAAGCCCGGGTTACAGTAAAGATTCCAGGTATAAAGTCATAAAAAATGATGCCTACGGCAGTTCAGGGTACGATCATGGACACCTGGCCCCGGCAGCCGATTTCAAGTGGGACGCCGATGCATTTAAAACCTCATTCCTGATGACCAATATGGCTCCGCAGCACGGATGCCTGAATCAGAAAGGCTGGTGTCAGCTTGAATCGCTCTGCCGTATGTGGGCCAGGAAAGATGGCAAACACATTGTTTACATTGTATCGGGAATTATACCCGATTCCTACATCGATACCCTATGTATCAGTAAAAAACTGACCGTCTATGTTCCGGAAAAATTCTTTAAGGCCATTCTGTATTTCGATACCCAGGGGAATGATACAAAGGCCGTTGGCTTTGTCGTGGATAATAAAAACCTGCCAATTGCCGATATCAGGAATTTTATCGCTACGATCGATCAGATAGAAGAACTGACTCATCTCGAACTGTTCAGCTTCCTGCCCGACCGTATGGAAGAACAGGTCGAATCGGAAACGGGCGACCTTGAGATCGTAACCACTTTTCTCGATTGCCCCGATAAAGACTGCAGTTCAGTATACAGTGGCAAGAGGAAACTGCCGGAAGAAAGAACCAAGCTGCGGTGTGAATAGAGATTGAAATGATAT
>CAYUAV010000081.1:9122-10611 GCA_964442665.1 uncultured Bacteroidales bacterium | reverse complement strand
TTTACCTTTTTCGATCAGGAGTGCAATCCAGAAGGCACACATAACTATCTATGGTACAGAAATACATCACCAACCTGGACCGGTGCACAAGCTTTATCTGGAGCTACTTTGGACAGCCTGGTGATACCTCCTCCCCAGAACCGGTATATTGCTTTGCAGGCTGTTCCCCATGCCCTCAGCGGATCGCCGAACGGGCAGGTAACCCGGTCAGCCTGGTACCAGGTTGGTACCCTGCCTTCAGCTACCCTGTCGGGTAATGATACTACCTGCGGAACTGCACCCGGAACACTTACTGTAACGTTGACAGGTTCATCTCCATGGACATTTCGTTACACGGTTAACGGAACCGATACCACAACCGTTCCCGGAGTCACCCAAACCAATTATTTATTGCACGATTCAAGAGCGGGTACCTACGAACTGGTTTCGGTAAGTGATCAGAAATACAGTTACGGAATTGTTTCCGGAACCGGTATTATCGCGCATCATCCCCTGCCGACAGCCACTCTCACTTTGACGGAATTAGCTATTTGCCCGGGCGATAATGGTACGTATTCCTATCCTGTAACACTTACCGGTGAAAACCCCTGGAGACTTAGTATTCAGAAAGAAGGAAGAATTGATTCCTTATATTTAACCAATATCCAATCCAGTCCGTATTTGCGAAATGTCACCATTGCCGATACAGGGACATATCATGTGTTGCATGTATGGGATGTAAACTGCATATCGACAGGCACGGGTGTTACCAAGATTATAAAGAAAACCAGTCCGGTTGCCGTAATGAACGGTGATACCACAAAATGTACGGGACAGCCTGCCATACTTCCGGTGGAACTTACCGGCAACGGTCCGTGGACATTTTACTATACCCGGAACGGGGGAAGCGAAACATCCGTTTTTGTTAATCAGAATGTATCGGCGTATACCTATAATCTGAGTATTACACAACCCGGCACATATGCATTGACCCGCGTTACCGATGAAGACGACGAAGGGTGTGCATCGGGCGGTGCCATTGTTCAGAATTATGCGGTTCCAACCGCTGTCTTTACGGAAGGTACGGAACAATGCGAGCAATTGCAGAATAAACTGGATATTACCCTGACCGGTGCATCTCCCTGGACAGTGACCTACCGGTATGAATCGGGATCGCCGGTGACAATTCCGAATATTACGCATTCTCCATACTTTGAGCCTGTTGAAGAATTGGGAAACTACACGCTTCTTTCGGTGAACGATCTGCATTGTCCGGGCACGGCAACAGGTACCATAGAAATTTTACCTGCTCCTGATGTAGCAATAATTGGATTAGATACACTTTATGATATTGGGACACCTGATGTTCCATTTGATGTGGATCCCATTGGAGGTAATTTCAATTATTCCGATAATCCTGGAGCAATTATTCCTTCAGGCGAACAATATAAATTTTTGCCTTATTATGCATATATTACAACTGGTTCTCCTTTTTGGGTTGTTTATGCAT
>CAYUAV010000081.1:0-9112 GCA_964442665.1 uncultured Bacteroidales bacterium | reverse complement strand
CCACTCACCACATGCATGGGTAAAGATTCTTTGAAAATCTATATTTTAAGTGAAGCCGCAGAAATCCAAATTGAAAGTGAGAGGAAAGAATTATATTGTTTTAACGATGATACAGTGGTAGTGCGTGGAGTTAATATTCGTGGAAATATAGGTTCATTTTCCATATCGCCTCCAGGGACAGGATTAATAGACTTAGGGAATAACCTGGCTTATTTGCTGCCGAATGTAATTCAATCGGGAATGCGTACCGTAACGTATACCGTTGATGTCGATGGAAATATTAAAAATGTACAACGAAATTTCAACTTTAATTTTATCGATGCCGATTTTACCTGGGATAATGAGTGTTTTGAAGGACATAGTATTGTGAATTTTACCGACCTTTCGGTAAGTGACCGGGATATCACGGGACACCAATGGAATATTTACTTGCCTGATGATACAGTGACACAAGATACCCCACAAGCAATATATACCTTTAGTAGCAGGAATACCTATCCTGTTGAGTTAATTGCATCAACACATTACGTTTCTTCCTCTATGGATACAACGCATTGCTATGATACAGTAAAAAAAGACCTAATACTTAAACCCACCTTTGCCATTGACGGGAACCCATATCTTGAAGATTTCCAGGACGGACAGTCGCTATGGTATTCTTTTCCGGAACTTAAGGATGGTCAGAACAGCTGGACATTCGGAACGCCAACCGGGGATATTTTCCATGCGGGCAGTAGCGAACATGCCTGGTATACCCAAATAGCGAATCTTAATGTTCAGGAAAATTCGTATGTTGAAAGTCCCTGTTTCGATTTTTCCGATTCGCAGCGCCCCATGATTAAAATGGATATGTGGAGAGGTTTCATATCAGCCTCATCAGATCTTGATGGTGCCGTATTGCAATATACCATCGATAATGGAGTACTTTGGAATAAAGTGGGCAGTATTGTCGGGGATGGCATTAACTGGTACAATTCATATGATATTGAGGGACATCCCGGAGGAGAGATTATAGGATGGACAAACAGTCAGGATACAAACTGGATTGAGGTGCGTCACAAACTGGATGCCCTCAAAGGAAAGACAAAAGTCAGGTTTCGTATTGCCTATGGTGCTCCCGGCGGATATGGACAATTAAATCGTGATGGCATCGCATTTGATAATATCTGGATCGGTGAAAGGAGCAAGAAAGTTCTGATTGAACACTTTACCAATGCAGGGGATCCTGCCTGTGTACCTGTTGACCTATCTTTTAATACGTTGCTGAATGATCCGAAGAATGTAAAGGATATTATCGATGTTCAATACCATCTGGGGCACCCGGGTCCGGATCCTTTTTACGATCTCAACCCCGATCCGCCCAACTCGAGGGAACTTTATTACGGAATACCCTCGGTGCCGTATGGTTTTATCGATGGCGGACGAGATAATCAACCCGGTTATATAATTAATTACAGCACGGTGGAACTGGAACAGAACGACCTGACAGTTGCTGCTTTGGACGACAATATTTTTAATATTGATTTGCAAACTATTAAAGGCAATAATTTGCTGGATATTCATGTTAAAGTAACAGCACTGCAAAACATGTCTAAGAGATACCTGACACTTCATACAATTGTTATTGAAAATAAGGTTACAGGAGTGACCGGGGAAAATGGCGAAACAAGCTTTGAAAGCGTTGTTAAGGCTATGCTGCCCGATGTGTGGGGAACGGTATATAACAAGAGCTGGACAGCCGGAGAAAGTATGCAGACAGATCCAGATCTTACTTATGTATATGAGAATGTATTTGATGAACAGGAATTGCGTGTAGTGGCTTTTGTTCAGGATGAGACAACAAAAACCATATACCAGGCAGAGATCATTAATCCAAACCTGATAACCGATATTCAACCTGATGGAACAGATCATAAAGCCAAATTCACACTATTTCCAAATCCGGCTTCTTCAGTTGCCTATATAAAAGTATTAATTCCCATTACAGATGATCTGAGATTAGAACTGCTTAACGCTGAAGGCCGGGTAATTTATAACCGGGAAGTGAAACGGGATGAAAAACTGATACCCATTGAACTCAATTCATTTGATGCCGGGTTATACTTTGTCAGGTTAATCAGCAGTAAAGAAATATTAGGTACCCAGGGACTCATTCACACAGGCAATAAATAAGAGGTTTATAAGTTATATAACTATAATTCCCTGCAAGTAAAGTAAAAAAAAGCTCCGGATTCGTATGCCGGAGTTTTTTATTTCAGATATCATCACTGTTAATCTTGTGTATTTTCTTCTATAAGTCTTTCAGCAAATTTTTGTCCAAATTCCTTTAACGCCAATACTTTTCCTTTTTCCGGGGAAAAGCGCGATGATATTCCATCGAGCACAATATTCAGTTTTAATTGCCGTAAATGTTCTTCTATCAGTTTGACAGCTTCACCACTCCATCCATAGGAGCCAAATGCTGCAGCCTTTTTCCCTTTATCGCGAATTGGATTAATCAGGGAAAAAAGTTTGTAAACAGGTAATACGGTATTCTGGTTTATCGTAGGTGAACCAACTAGTATTGCATTGCTGCGAACCAGTAATTCCTCAAGCTCACCCAGCATAATTTTTTCTATATCGACTACTTTGATTTCACAGCGTATACTCTCACGAATACCTTCGGCAATGGCTTCTGCCATTCTTTTTGTAAAACCATACGCCGATACATAGGTTATCAGAACGCTGTTTTCAATACAGGCTGAATCGGCCAGATATATCTCTGCGAGGTGTCTGGAGCGATTGACTTTTTCTTTCCAGGTTGTGCGAAGTATCGGACCATGACCGGGACAAATTGCTTCTATATTAAGTGCCTCGACCTTTTCAATGGCTTTCAGCATAAATTTACTGAAGGGTTTAAGGATCACATTAAAATAGTAATCGAACGATTCAGCGTAATCGCCAGTCAGGTCGTCGAACATATCAGGATGGGAAAAATGCGCACCAAATGAATCGCAGGTAAAAAGCAGCTGGTCTTCTTCGAGATAAGTATACATGGTGTCGGGCCAGTGAAGGTTTGGGGCTGATATAAAACGCAGGGTTTTATTTCCAAGTGATAAACTATTGCCATCCTTTACTGCAACGGAATCAAATGGCTGATTAACGATTTCACTAAGATAGTTAATAGCCTGCCGGCTGCCATATATTTTGGCCTTAGGAGCTAATTTAAGCAGATTTTTTATACAACCTGAATGATCGGGTTCGGTATGATTGACAACAATAACCTCTATTTCAGACGGATCGACAACAATTTTGATTTTATCAAGATATGCTTCCCAGAAGGATTCTTTTACCGTATCAATTATTGTTTTCTTATCGGCATCAATAAAATAGGAATTGTAGGTGGTGCCGTTTTGCGTTTCCATAACGATATCGAAAGTCAGGATATCATTGTCCTGAACCCCAATCCAGCTAACCTTTTCATTAATTTTCAGTATCTTATTCATAACCTCGGAATTGAAAACTATTCATCGGATAAAAGTAGTAAGTTTTACCGGAATCAGCCAGGGCCAAATTCTGATGGAAATAATAATAATCAGACTCCGATACGGATTACACTTTTGGCTATTTCATCTTACAGGAACTCGTTAAACAGGTCGTCGATATGATTATTGAACCATTTATCGATGACCGATTTTTTAAAACGCCATTCTTTTCCCAGCTTGGCGGCAGGTATTTTCTTTTCCTGGGCCCATGTATAAATGGTCTGAGGTTTAAGACGCAGATACCCGGCAACCTCTTCCAATGTCATTATCTTATCATTTTCTTCCATAAAGCAAGCAGCTTCAATATATCTCAATTATAATGCTTATTCCGCGCTGCGGGTAATATCACGAACAGTTTTAATAACCGCAAGATAGAAATTACCTTCCTTTTCTCTGAACAACTCGGTTGGCAGATCTTTACTGCCTATAAACGGCCGCAAATTCCAGGCAAGCTGCAAACTAACAAAAGAGAATATTATTATCCAGATCTTAAAGATGGTTATACCAAGTTTCGGATAAATATTTTTTTTCTCACATGAGTACTTTAATCCCTGGATAATGATTCGCATTCCGAATATACCGGCAAATGTAAGAATACCTATATGCAAAAGTTTTAAGAACGAATAATTATTGCCGGTAATCATGAAAAAGATGACTATTGGAGCAAAGGAAAGAGCAATGGTAGTGAAGACCACAAAGCCTGCAAAAACAATACTAATCATATTTGACAAACTGATTTTTGAACCCAGCATAAATTGTATCACATAAAATGCAGGAAAACAGATCAGTAAAGATAAGAGTATGAGTATAGGGAATTTGACACCCGATACAAGCGACTGAAGTATACTGTTATGGCTTCCCATTACGATACCATAAGCTATCGAAAAAACCAGGATTATTACTAACTGGTGAACTATATGCCTGGCTGCCGTGCTCTTTTCATCCAGCGATGCGAAATAATCTTCATCATGCTGAAAAACTTTAAATACATTACGAATTGTTTCCATATTCAGAATTATTAATGTTAGGTAGATATTATTTTAATATAACGTAATAAAATGCAATATAATATAAAAAACAATAACAAACATTAATAAAATATTATTTTAAGGATATTTATCTGAAACAATCATGTTGATTGTTATTTGATACATCGTTAAGTCCTATGGTATTTTTGTTATGTTTTAGTTACAGTTCTTAATTAGTCTGTGATATAAATTTTGCATATCGCTGAATTCTCGGGAAATAAAAAAGCCATTCTTTTCAAGGAATGGCTTAGAATTATAAAAATTCAATAAGCATTATTTCTTGCTGCAGTTGGCTTGTTCTTTTTTACTGCAATTCTTTTTCTCACCCGATTCAGATTTCTTTGAACAATCGGAAGTATTTTTTGACTCATCCGATTTTTCAGTCGATTCTGATGAAGCGGCTGTTGGGTCATCATCATTCTGCTCAATCGTTGTTGGTTCGTCCGGGACTATTACTGTAGCATACGTCAAAGTAAAACCCGACAAAAATAATAACAGACTTCCGATGATCATTAGTTTTTTCATAGTTTTAATTTTTAGATTAACATGAATGCAAAAATATCTTCAATAGTGAATACTTCCTGTTAATTGTATGTTAAAAGCAGAACAGGCGTTGTTAAAACATCAATGAACTACTTATAATTCTGCCAGTACGGTTATTTTACTTAAGGCATTTTGATTAATCCCACAGGTTATTTTGGCTGTTAACGGAACAAATACATCCACTCTTGATCCAAACCTGATAAAACCCAATTCATCACCTTGTTTAACTCTTTCTCCCAAAAGTGAATAAGTACAAATACGTCGGGCTACGGCACCGGCAATCTGACGAATGAGAATTTCAGTACCATCCGGATGCTTAACTACGATTGTATTTCTTTCATTTTGTTTCGACGACTTCGGATGCCATGCAACCAGGTATTTGCCTTTATGGTATCTGGTAAATATAATTTCTCCGCTAATGGGATAGGTATTCTGATGTACATTCAGGGGCGACATAAAAATGGAAATTTGTATTCTTTTATCATGAAAATACTCATCTTCCATGGTTTCTTCAATGACAACTACTTTGCCATCAGCCGGCGCATAAATAAATTTTTCGTTGAAATTATTTTTTCGTTCAGGAATCCTGAAAAACCACAAAATAAGCAGATAAAGGATCAAAAACGGGGAAATGAGTAACAACTTCCAAAGCAGATCGATTTTTAGTATAAAGAGCAGCAAACCCAGAAAAACTAATAATACTGAAGAAATAATAATTATTTTCCGACCCTCACGATGCAAATACATTTTCAGTTATTTTAGTATGATTTCAAGATAGATATAGATGACCGGGCTTACAAGTAATAATGAATCAATTCTGTCCAGTATTCCTCCGTGACCGGGAAGTATGGAACCTGAATCTTTCACATGGACCGAACGTTTTATTATCGATTCGATAAAATCGCCAAACACCGAAGCGATTGAAGTTAACAATCCGAAAAGAAGCCAATTGAACATTCCCAATGCAGGATAAACCCGGCACAAGAGAAATGAACCGGCAAGTGTCATGATCAAGCCTCCGAAAAAGCCTTCCCACGATTTTTTAGGCGAGATTCGTTCGAAAAGTTTATGCCGGCCAATTGCCATACCAGTAAGATAAGCAAAGGTATCGTTCGTCCATATCAATATAAAAATAGCAAGTGAATAAAATACTTCTTCGTGCAATGATATCCTATGAATAACGTTGAGCAGGTAGAGAGGTAGAACAATATAAAGCAGGGCAAAACTGACAGCAGTTAAATATTCCTTCACATTCGTATAACTCCTGTAAACAGCTATAATCTGAACAATAATAAAAAGAAATAGAAGCAGGAGCAAACTTATTTGAAGACTGCTATAATAATATATCAGTAATACTGCGCCAAGAAAGAACAGACTGATGATGTAGCTCAGATATCCTGTCAGAGTTGTTTGGTTAAACATTTGCCGGAATTCCTGAACCGCAAGAAATACGATGAAAGCCGTAACAAGGGCAAATAACCCGGGATGCATGAGCAGTGAGAGAAGAATAATTCCGGCATACGCAGCTCCTGTTAAGGTTCGGGTTAATAAATTATTCATATTCATCGGCAGATTTATTCAAAAATATTTAACAAGAATTATTTTGGATCATCCAGTTTACTGCTCATAATTTTCAAGATTGCGAAGTAAATATTTTCCCGGTAATGCATTTTCACGGTTAACATAAAGTTCAACATTGCCAAACAGATAATTGGAGTCTTTTTTATTCACGACTACCGATTCTATTTCATGTTCGTGGAGAATCGCCTTTGCAATTTCCGCAAGATGTAATTTATCGGTACTGTATATACAAACCCAGTCTTTTTCCATGTGTGAATATAACCTAAAATGAATGATTTTTTGCGTGCAATTATGATTTTGAAGGGCTTTCACTTAATACGATAACTGATTCCTGACAATTATCAGACCGGTTTGAAAATTATACAAAGAGGTATTTTATACTGCAAAAAAGTGAATTAGTAATAAAACAAAAAGGCCGTCACAAGTTAAAATCTGACAGCCTTTAATGAGTTTTATAAATGTAAATCAGGTTTGAGTACTCTTCTTTTTAGCTGTAACCTTCTTTATAACAGATGCTGCTTTTGTGTTCTTTTTACGGTTTTTTGAAGATTTCTTATTATCGTGTTCGTCAGTTCTTGCACTCTCAACCAATGGAACTTCATCAGGATTAGGTTTGCGTTTCCCGAAAATTCGTTCCAGATCCTCCGTAAAAATAACTTCCTTTTCAAGCAGTTGTCCGGCGAGTTTATTCAAACCCGCTTTCTGTTCGATTAATATTTTTTTTGCCCGTTCATATTGTTCATCGATCAGTTTACTTACTTCTTCGTCGATTACTTCCGCAGTGCGTTCACTATATGGTTTTGTAAATGAATATTCGTTTTGGCCTGTTGAATCGAAAAAGCTTTTATTCCCGATCTTTTCACTCAGGCCGAAGTATGACACCATGGCATAAGCTTGTTTTGTAATCCTTTCCAGATCGTTCAAAGCTCCGGTCGATATCCGGCCGAAAGTAATATCTTCAGATGCTCTTCCACCAAGGGCCGAGCACATCTCATCCAGCAATTGTTCACGGGTAGTGATCTGACGTTCGTCGGGCAGATACCATGCTGCACCTAATGCTTTTCCCCGAGGAATGATGGTCACTTTAACAAGGGGACTGGCATGTTCCAGCAACCAGCTTACAGTTGCGTGGCCGGCTTCGTGATATGCGATGGTTCTTTTTTCCTGTTGGGTTATTATTTTATTTTTCTTTTCCAATCCGCCAATGATCCTGTCGATGGCATCCAGAAAGTCCTGTCTTTCTACGTTCTTTTTGTCTTTTCTGGCTGCGATTAGAGCAGCTTCGTTGCAAACATTGGCAATATCGGCTCCTGAAAATCCCGGTGTTTGTTTTGCCAGAAAGTCGACATCGAGATTTTTTTCAAGCCTGAGTGGTTTCAGATGGACTTTGAAAATTTCTCTTCTCTCGTTCATGTCAGGCAATTCAACATGAATCTGCCGGTCGAAACGCCCGGCACGTAAAAGTGCCCTGTCGAGAATGTCGGCGCGGTTTGTTGCGGCAAGAATTATAACTCCCGAATTCGAAGCGAATCCATCCATTTCGGTAAGTAATTGATTTAATGTATTCTCCCGTTCATCATTAGCCCCAAAATTGGGATTTTTACCTCTTGCCCTGCCAATAGCATCAATCTCATCAATAAATACAATACAAGGGGCTTTTTCCTTGGCTTGCTTAAATAAATCACGAACACGCGATGCTCCCACTCCGACAAACATTTCAACAAAATCGGAACCTGACATAGAGAAGAAAGGTACATTGGCTTCGCCTGCAACAGCCTTTGCCAGTAATGTTTTACCTGTTCCGGGAGGTCCCACAAGCAAAGCACCTTTTGGAATTTTACCTCCCAGTTCGGTATATTTTTTGGGTTTTTTCAAAAACTCTACAATTTCCATTACTTCAAGCTTTGCCTCTTCAAGACCTGCAACGTCTTTAAAATCAACTTTTACACTGGTGTCTTTATCGAATATTTTCGCCCTTGATTTACCCACATTAAAAATATTGCCGGGGCCTCCTGCTCCGCCTCCTCCACCACTCATCCTTCGGAAAATAATTAGCCATATGACAACCAGAATTAATATGGGAAATAACCAGGTTAGCAGGTCTCCGAATATATCCTTGCGTTCCTCACTTTCAGGATATATTTTTTCGCTGTCGGGCAAACCCTCCTGGGCAGCATTAAGCTGTTCCAGAAAATATTCAACTGATGGAAAGTTATACCTGTAATGAGGTCCAGTGCGTGCAAATTTGTTTAGTCCTCTGTCCAACACTTTCTGGTGTTTTGGATTATCGAGCTTATCACTCTTAATGTAGATTTCTGCGAACTTCTGATTTACAATAACGATTTTTTCTATCTCGTTTTTAAGAAGTAATTCGTTCTTTAAGTCTCTCCATTCAATCGGAACCGGACTTTTTCCATTATTCAACAGAATTACCGA
>CAYUAV010000080.1:0-10651 GCA_964442665.1 uncultured Bacteroidales bacterium | reverse complement strand
TATCCTTTTCCTTACCGGGCTCGCTGATAACCGGTAGTCAGAGCCTGTTCGGCCTGAAAACCGAATTACAATTCGGAAGACTCACGGTTACAAGTGTAATGAGTCATCAGCGGGGTGAATCATCGTCAATTAATGTGCAGGGAGGGGCCCAGTTAACCGAATTCGAAATAAATGTCGATGAATATGACGCTAATCGTCACTTTTTTCTGGCGCATTTTTTCCGCGATCATTATAACGAATGGTTAAAGAATTTGCCCTATATCGAATCGCAACTCCAGATCCAACAAATTGAAGTTTGGGTAGTAAATAAACAAAGCGATTATTCGGAGGTTCGTAATATCGCTGCTTTCATGGATCTGGGCGAAGGTTATAACTCGGAAGGTAATCCGGATTTTTATGCAAGCACAGACATTATTGGGCCCGTTCGCGGAATCAATGATCCTGCATCGAATGATAACAATGCGCTGTATGCCAGGTTAAGCGGCCAAAATGGAATCAGGGCCCTGGGAACGGCTGAAAATGCCATATTATCTGTTACAAGGGACCGGTTTAATGCCGGTCGCGATTACGTTATACTGGAAAGTGCACGTCCGCTTTCTGATAGAGAATTTACCCTGAATAAAGAACTGGGGTATATTTCATTGAATTCTCCCCTTCGGAACGATGAAATTCTTGCTGTTGCTTTTACATTTACTTATCGCGGCCGTACTTACCAGGTTGGAGAGCTTTCGAATCAGGTTGGCTCCCCGGGAGTACTCATATTAAAACTATTGAAGGGAACGACACCATCGCCGAAATTTCCAAACTGGGATCTGATGATGAAGAATGTCTATGCAATTGGGGCTTACCAGGTGAGCTCAGAGAATTTTGTGCTAAATGTATTATACCGTAACGACAAAACCGGCGTTCCCGTGAATTATATTTCCGAAACTGATACCACGGCTATTTCTTCACTGGTTCAGAAACAGCCCCTGCTCAAAGTACTGGAACTGGATAACCTCGATTCGCGAAATGAGCCAAATCCTGATGGAGTATTTGATTACGTAGAAGGAATTACAATTAATTCAAGGAACGGAAGAATTTACTTTCCCCTGCTCGAACCTTTTGGTTCCGACTTACGGTATAAAATTGTTAATGGAGCGACTAATACTTTTAATGCAGAACGTGTTGCCGACAAATATGTTTTCCAGGAGTTGTACGATTCGACTCAAACACGGGCTGAGCAGATAGCCGAGAAAAATAAATTTTTCCTGAAAGGGCAGTATCAGTCCTCATCGAGTTCCGAAATACAACTCAATGCCATGAATGTTCCAAGGGGATCGGTGGTGGTAACTGCCGGAGGGCGGACGCTGGATGAAAACATCGACTATACGGTCGACTATACACTGGGAAGGGTCAAGATTATTAACCAGGGACTATTAGAGTCGGGAACTCCTATTCGTATTTCGCTTGAAAGTAACTCGTTATTTAATATCCAGACAAAAACCCTGTTGGGAACGCATCTTGATTATCGAATCTCCGAGAACTTTAATATAGGTGCAACAATAATGAACCTGACTGAGACTCCCCTAACCAAAAAGGTCAATATGGGCGACGAACCTATTTCAAATACCATCTGGGGGTTAAATACTTCATACCGTACTCAAAGTCAATTACTCACAACACTGGTCGATAAGTTACCCCTTCTGGAAACCAAACAGCCTTCAAGCATTATGTTTGAGGCTGAATTTGCTCAACTGATACCGGGTCAGGCAAAAGCCATTGGGAAGAATGGTGTGGCCTATATTGATGATTTTGAAGCTGCACAGACTAAAATTGAGATGAAAACCTTCTCAAGCTGGCACCTGGCAAGTCCGCCAAAGGGTAACACCGACTTTTATAATAGTTCGGCAAATGGACTGGATATTGGTTTCGGACGTGCAAAACTTGCATGGTATGTGATCGACCCGCTTTTCTACCGTAGTAGTGGATTAAATCCGGGGAATCCGGAAATTAGTACGGATTTGCATAGTCATTATGCGCGCAGGATTCGTGAAAATGAAATATTCCCTACCAAGGAAAATGAATTACCGGGCGAAAATTATATTTCCATTTTGAATCTTGCCTATTATCCCGACGAGCGGGGACCCTATAATTACGATCCAGGTCTTACTTCCGAGGCTAAACTGCCAGACCCGGAAGAACGATGGGGTGGTATAATGAGGGAGATTATCAATAGCGACTTTGAAACTTCAAATATTGAGTTCATTGAGTTTTGGCTGTTGGATCCGTTCCTTGAAGATTCAACAAGTACGGGAGGTGATCTTTACATTCATTTGGGTGAGATTTCCGAAGATATTCTTCGTGATTCCCGGAAAGCATTTGAAGGAGGCTTACCCAGCAGTCCGACCGATATTACTGGTGTCGATACCACAATCTGGGGTCGCGTTCCTTCCGGTCAGGCTTACCTGAATACCTTTGCAGGCGAGGAAGGCAGACAGTACCAGGATGTCGGGCTTGACGGATTGATCGATTCCGATGAGGAATCCTTTTTTAACGACTATCTTCAAAGTATTGATCAGAGTGGTGTACGTGAAGTTATACGACAAGATGTATCAGCCGATGATTTCGAATATTTTCTCAGTAGTGAACACGATGCGGCAGGACATGGAATTCTGGAACGCTATAAGAATTTTAATAACGTGGAAGGTAATTCTCCACCGCAAACTACAGGAGGTCTTGATTATACACCTTCCAATTCGAATGAACCCGATATTGAAGACATCAATCGCGATAATACGCTGAACACTGTTGAAACTTACTTTCAGTATCATGTCAGTCTGCGCCCGCATGACCTGGAAGAAGTAGGCCAAAATTACATTGTAGATATGATAGAGGCCGATGTCCCCGATTTCGATAAAAAAGCACGGTGGTACCAGTTTCGTATTCCCTTAGGTGAATGGGAGAAAAAACAAGGCGATATCCAGGATTTTAAATCGATCCGTTTTATGCGTGTTATGCTTTCAGGGTTTGAACAGAAGGTGATTCTGCGCTTTGCCACACTCGATTTGTTAAGGGGTGAATGGCGAAGATATAATTTTGATATCAGTGAAACTAATCCTGATGTGACTCTTCAGCCCGGCGGAACCTCTTTTGAAGTATCTGCCGTTAATTTCGAAGAAAATTCGGAGCGTATTCCCATTAATTATGTGCTTCCTCCCGGAATTGACCGAGTAATAGATCCGGGTAATCCTCAGGTGGCCCATCTGAACGAACAGTCGATTTCGCTTAAGGTAGATAATCTTGATGATGGCGATGGCAGGGCTGTATTTAAAAATGTTCAGCTCGATCTGCGACAGTATAAAAAACTCGAAATGTTTATACATGCTGAAGCTTTGCCAGGTCAATCCACAAATCTGGAAGATTATGAGGTATCTGCTTTTATCCGTGTAGGGTCCGACTATAAAAATAATTACTATGAGATTGAAGTGCCCCTTAAAGTAACTCCTCCAGGTGTGTACAGTAATAACAGTGAAGAGCAGAGAAAAACGGTATGGCAATCCGATTATAACACAATTCGATTAATAATGGATGAGCTTGTGGAGTTGAAGAAGGAACGGAACAGGAGAGTGCAATCCGATCCTTTGAATTATTCATCGCAAAGTGTTTATAGTAAGCTGGTTCCGATATATGACGAGTATGGTGAGTACGCAAAAAGCAATACGATAAAGGTAAAGGGGAATCCTAATCTCGGAAATGTCAGACAAATTATGATCGGAATCAGGAACCCGGGCGATGCGACAAGTTTCGACAGGGTGAATGACGGATTCCCAAAATCTGCTGAGGTTTGGTTTAACGAGTTGCGGTTAACCGATTTCGACAACAAGGGGGGATGGGCAGCTAATGGCAGGGTACAGGCACAACTGGCCGATTTTGGTGTGGTAAATTTTGCCGGCAGTACAAGTACCCCCGGATTTGGAAGTATTGAAGAAAAGGTGGAAGAACGCTCCATGGAGGAGGTTAATCAGTATGACATTTCAACAAACCTTGAACTTGGAAAATTCTTCCCAGAAAAGGCCAATGTTTCTATTCCACTGTATTTTGGCACATCAAAAACTATTATTAATCCGGAATATTTCCCGAAGGATCCGGATATTAAATTTGAAGATATTCTTGCCGAGGCTCAAAATAAAGCCGAACGCGACAGTCTGAAGCAAATTTCCCAGGATTTAACGTCGCGCGCAAGTATCAATATTACGAATATGCGATGGAATAAGCGGGTTAAAAAATTTGATTTGATATCACCTGCAAATCTGTCAGCTAGCTTAGGATATACCCAAACCCTTGCCCATAATTACAGTACGGAATATAATAACCTGTGGAAATATAATGCAAGCTTGAACTATGTTTTCAATACAAGGCCTAAAAATATTCAGCCCTTTAAAAAAACTAAAATACTCAGAAAACCAGCTTTCCAGCTAATTCGTGACCTGAATTTTAATCCCTACCCATCGCGCTTTACGCTGGGAACTGATTTCGACAGGAATTATCAGGAAATGAAAATGCGTAATGTGTTCGAAGATATTGATTTACTTATTGAACCAACAGTAAATAAAGATTTTACTTGGAACCGGAAATTCGATATGAAATGGGACCTTACACGTTCATTTCGAATGGATTATTCTGCAACTACTATTACCCGTATCGACGAACCGCCGGGACAGCAGGATTTGTTTATACATGACAATTCTTTTTGGAAAGATTCCGTCTGGAACAGCATAAAAGACGGCGGTCGTATTATGAATTATACTCAGAAGCTGGATTTGAATTACACAGTCCCGATAAACAAGATTCCGGGATTTAATTGGGTAAGCCTTAATACTTCCTACGGAACCACATACAATTGGCTTCGCGGTGAAATTGTACCCGGAAGACAACTGGGGAATACCATAAAAAATTCAAACTCGGTAAAAGTCAGCAGTAACTTGAATTTAAGAAGTCTTTATTCGAAGGTAGGTTATCTGAAGAGATTGGATGCGAAATATTCAAAATCCCGAACAGGTAAGACTAAAACACCTGAAAATATTCGTTATAAAGAAGTGACCTATGAGCAACGAACTTTTTTCAGAAAAGATGAACCAAAGAACATTAATCATAAGTTAAAAACCGAGGATGTTGAAGTCCGGGTTCTTGATGCCGATGGGAATGAAGTTGAAGTAAAAACTACCATCGTTAACGAGAACAGAATTACCATCACAGCCGCAAATGATATCACGGGCGTAACGGTTATTGTTACCGGAAAAATACCACGAGGTGTGAACCCGATTGTATTTGTTGCCGAGAATGGGATAAGGATGCTGACGGGTTTTAAAACCATTAGTATTTCATGGATGCAGTCATCGGGGAGCGTACTTCCCGGCTTTACTCCCGAAATTGACATGTTTGGGATGAACTTATCTGAAAATAACGGAGCACCCGGATGGCCCTTTGTTTTTGGCATGCAGGATACAGGTATTGTTCGCAGATTCATCGACAGGGATTGGCTTACCAGAGAAAGCACTTTCAGCAAGCCATTTCAGTTTAACCGGAGCAAAGAGCTGAACCTGCGCGCAATATTTGAACCATTTAAAGGTTTGCGTGTCGATTTGAATGCAAATCGTTCCTATTCCGAGTTCAACGAACAACTTTTCTTTTATGACGATTCATTGGGACTCGCAAATTATGGTAACTACTTTGTTGATCATATTTATACCGGTGGCAGTTTTTCCATTTCCATAATCACATTATCATCAGCTTTCGAACGGCCTAAAGAAGAAAATAACTGGCATTCTCCGGCCTTTGATCGTTTGAACCAAAACCGGTCGGTCATCTCTGCTCGCCGATATCGTGAACATGTCAGCAGCGGAGAGGAGTATCATTATACTGTGTATCATGGGACTTCCGAACAATATTTCGACGGTTACGGACCGACATCGCAGGAAGTACTGGTACCAGCATTTTTATCGGCATATACAGGAATAAATCCTCAGAACATCACTCTCGATGCTTTTTTCTGGACCATGATGCCGAATTGGAAAATTTCTTTTGACGGACTTTCTGAAATCGATTTTATTAAAAAATTTCTTAAGACCATTACGCTGACACATTCCTATAAATCGACCTATGCCATTACTGGTTTTGGAACCAATGTAAGCTATTTCGATAATTTTAGCTCGGATATATTTAATGCCGATGAAGATATCAGATACATTATGCGCGATAATCAACTTAATTATATTACTCAATATCAGTACAGTTCTGTTTCCATCAAGGAACAAATGAGTCCGTTAATCGGATTTGACATGACATGGCATAATAGTCTTCTGACAAAATTTGAAATTGGAAACACCCGAATGATCCTTCTCAGTCTGAATAATAATCAGGTTAATGAAACAAGAAATAATGATTATACAGTGGGGGCTGGGTACAGATTTAAGGAAGTACCACTCAACATCACTGCAGGTGGAACAAAACGACAGATAACCAGCGATTTAAATGTACGATTCGATGTTTCGTTACGCAATAATGTTACTATTATCCGATTCCTGACGGAACAGCTGGATGAAGAAAATGACTTTCGTGTAACCACTGGTTCAAGGAGAGTAACAATGGGACTTACAGCCGACTATGTATTCAGTAAAAACTTCAATGTGCAATTTTTCTTCGACAGGGAAGTCAATACACCCTTTACAACCACAACTTTCCGGACTTCTGAAACTAATATCGGATTTAGTTTACGACTCTCTCTCTGATAGTCATTCTCTGCAACGATTCAAAAGAGAAATCCAGTGTATACTTCAGATTAAAATTATCTGAGGTCACTTTTTGGGATATTCGTATATTTACAGTACAGAAATAAATTTTAACTTATGAATATTCCCGATAATGTTAAGTATACCAAGGATCATGAATGGATCAGGGTAGAGAAAG
The DNA here is from genome assembly GCA_964442665.1 of uncultured Bacteroidales bacterium. Taxonomy (GTDB): domain Bacteria; phylum Bacteroidota; class Bacteroidia; order Bacteroidales; family UBA10428; genus UBA10428. The sequence goes on along the minus strand of CAYUAV010000080.1, from coordinate 3,703 downwards.
ATGATGTTGCTGTTATAGGTATAACCGATTATGCACAGGGCGAGCTTGGCGATATCGTTTTTGTAGAAATTGAAACCGAGGGAGAAAACCTTAGTAAGGGCGATGTTTTTGGAACTATTGAAGCTGTGAAAACGGTTTCAGATCTTTTTATGCCTGCTTCGGGTGAAGTAATAGCCGTTAATGACGGGCTTGGCGATTCGCCCGAACTTATCAATAGTGATCCGTTTGGTAAGGGTTGGTTAATAAAAGTGAGGCTGTCAGATGTTTCAGAACTGAATGGTCTGCTAGATGCCGCGCAATACAAAGATTTGATCAATTCCTGAGAGATTAAACGGACTTCTTTTTCTGAACTTCTACTATTCGAGTATTATCTGTGATGCAGAAAGACTAGTAATAGCAGTTTAATTTTGCTGCATTATTCATTACCTTATATTAAAATAACCGAAGCTGTCCGTCGTCCCAAAGGGTGGGATAATTTTCATCGAATTTGCGAAGAATTTCGGTTATAATAGCTTCACGCATGAATTTTGCCCGGTTTCTTACCTTGAACTTCTTACAATATTGATTAATTGCACTCTGTTCCCTTGAATTGAAACGAATCGTCTGCGTAATTTCTCTTTTTAAGCTGAGATCTTTCGTTTTTTTTCTCCTCATTACTGTTCCGGACATAGGATTTACCCGAAAATACTAATTATTGTAAAGGCTTTCAGGGCTTACTTATTAACAGACTTTTGTGATATGGATCTCACTTGTACATGATCAATTATCAGAGTTCGATCTAAGTACCTGAAAGAGACAACTATTATAAGGCAGGGGTCATTAAATTATGAAAAATGTGAACCCTGTTGATAAGTACTATATCCTATTCCAGTTCTTTTTGTTTTAGGATTGTGAGCATACCTTTGATACTGATAAGATTGAGTAGTAAAGCTGTAACCAGGCCGAAAAAAGTAAGAACTATCAAACTGGTAAGCCAGTTTATTTTTAAGTATCTGAAAAGCAGACTTGCCAGAATCAGGATCGAAATATAGCCAATGAGTTTTAAAATAGTTTTGTAATTGTAATTTAACCTGAAGATCTTCTTTGCGAGTACTATGTGAATAATTATGGTGAAAAGCTCGACGGTCGCATTTGCGATAGCTGCACCATACACTTTATAAACAGGTATCAGGATCAGATTGAGCGTAATACTTAGTACAACGGCTACTGCTGCCATATAATTCAGCTGTTTCAGATTTCCGTTGGCAGTTAGCAGAACTCCAAATGTATAGCAAACGCACATGCCTATATAACTTATAGTAAGAAAGCCATATATATCTCCTGAAATTTTTGAATGTTCATGGTATAGTAAACTGAATAATTCCTGTCGGTAAAAGATTGACGGAATAATTCCGGCCAGCGAAGGTACTATAAGTAAAAGGAACGAAAGTTGTAAAAGTCCGTCGATACGCTGATTCAGACGAATGTGCCTTGAGAAGATCGGAAGAAGTAATAAAGGGAAAAGTAAAGCATAATTCGACATAAAATCCAGGATCCGGAAAGCATGCGCAAAAATTCCTGCCTGTGTGTCGCCATCGGGTAACAGAATTCGTAGGATCACAGAATCGATCCGATAGTAAATGGCCATTAGCAAAACCAGTAGTGCATAAGGTTTCAGCTTTTGAATAATAGGGATAAGTTGTTTTAAATTGAAAGTAAGACGAAACGATTCGGCTTTTTTTAATACAAGTATAAAACTGGTTGAAAGTGTAACGGCATAAGCTATGGTCTGTGCCAGAACAAACCATATTATTTGAAAGTCATAGGAAGTCAGCGGATTTATTAACAGATAACCAACGATCAGGATCATGATCAAACGGTCCAGTATGGAAATTATTCCCTCAGTTTTAAAAAACTGCAAGCCACCCAAATTAGCGCGCATGGAAAGAATAAACGAAGCCATAAACTGATTCAGGAGAATAATAAGCAGCATTGGAATTTCCTGATGTCGAATGTTCATGATCAGTGCAAATGCAAAGCATATGAATGTGTATGGTATGGCTAGTATAATTTTAAGAAATACTATGTTGGATAAATAACGGCTGATCATACCGGGATACTGGGCGATTTCTCTTCTGATGAAATTTTCAATTCCCAGGTCCAGAATGATCTGAAATATTACGGCGATATTAAAAATCGTAAAATAACTTCCATAAATTTCGGCACCAACATTATTCTGAACAACACGGTCGATACCGAATACATACAAAGGTTTGATGATAACGTTAAGAAAAATTAAAAATCCGAGATTTGTGATGAACTTCTTTTTCAAAACTATGTATTTTCCTTTGCAAAGGTAGCAAGATAAAAATATGAAGATAATGCAGGCTAATATTAAATGAAAATTGTACAGCTGGTTTAATTTTTTTATATTCACGCTCCAGGCAATCAATAGAAACGAGAGTATTTATCAATCACACCATAATTGTTAAAACGATTCTTAGAAACTAATAAATTGGAAGCAGGGTGCGATGAGGCAGGCAGGGGTTGTCTGGCAGGTCCGGTGTGTTCGGCAGCGGTTATAATGCCTTCCGATTATTACAATTCTGAACTGAACGATTCAAAGAAATTATCAGCGAAAGTTCGTGACCGTCTTCGGGAGGATATAGAAAAATATGCACTGGCGTATGCTGTTGCTTTTATCGATAATCATACAATCGACGAGATCAATATTCTTAAAGCATCGATTCTCGGAATGCACCATGCTTTAGATAAGCTTGAGGTTTGCCCCAATCATATCCTGGTAGATGGGAATAAATTTTTTATTTATAAGAATATTCCCTATCAATGTATTGTAAAGGGCGATAGTGAATATATTTCAATTGCCGCGGCTTCAATACTTGCAAAAACATATCGCGATGAATATATGCGGAATTTGCACCTTTCGTGCAGTTTTTATGGCTGGGATAAAAATAAAGGATACCCAACCCAATACCATAGGGAAGCTATACTGAAATTTGGATTATCTGATTATCACAGAAGGTCGTTTCACCTGATTGATACCCAAACTGAATTTAAATTCAAATATGAATACTGAAAAAAATGTAAACTATATTAACTGACTGAATCATGAAAAGAGTTTTTAGCATTGTTATAAGTTTAGTACTTACGTCGTGCATAGCTGTTAAAGCTGACGAGGGCATGTGGATGCTTCCGCTTATTGAGAAGCTTATAATGACAGACATGCAGGAGTTAGGTATGCAACTGACAGCCGAAGAAATATTCAGCATTAATAATTCCAGTATTAAGGATGCTATCGTAATTTTTGGAAGAGGTTGCACGGGAGAAATAGTCTCGGAAGACGGATTGCTATTCACCAACCATCATTGTGGTCTGGATCAGATACAGTATCACAGCTCGCTTGAACATGATTATCTTAATGATGGTTTCTGGGCCAGGTCGCGTGAAGAAGAGCTTCCGAATCCGGAACTTGAGGTGAAATTTCTTGATCGTATCAAAGATGTTTCGGCAAGGATCAATGACCAGTTAACCGACAGTATGACAGAAGAAGACAGAAGAATGAAGATTCGGGAGGTTAGTGATGAAATTACCGCCGAAATAGATGAGGAGAAGTACGAAGCTGTCGTAAAACCCTTTTATGCCGGGAACGAATATTATTTGTTCGTTTACCAGGTATATAAAGATGTACGGCTGGTTGGCGCTC
>CAYUAV010000079.1:0-10691 GCA_964442665.1 uncultured Bacteroidales bacterium | reverse complement strand
TGATGTAGTAGTTACTTCGTCGTTAACAAACTGAGGTGCCAGCGGATCGTACATTAAAGTACTTTGCGGAACCACATATACATCGGTAAATGAACCGAAATCACCACGGAAATTAGCCCTGATAGCAAGATCAGACTGGATCATATATTTTGCAAAAATACCTGTGGCCCCTCCGAAATCCGTACCATAATTAAATGTTGGAGTTGAAGCATGGTTTTGCGAGAATATACCACCCAGGTAGTATAAAAAGGGAACTGCATCGATACCGACTGCCAATTCTCCTTGTTGAGGAAGAATATACACACCTTTTTTTGAATAAAGGTTCACTTTTTTTGATCGTCCCAGCGAATCGGCCTGTCCGAAAGTCATTGCCGAAATGCCAAGAGTTAGTATAATTAAACTTAATTTATAATTCATATCAGGTTGTGTTAGAAAATGAATAATCTATTTTTCAAAGAAAGTGATTTCAGTGATTTTTGTAACACCGTCGCGCACAACCTCCGAATAAATATTAGGCAGATAGAAAATTTTTGATTCAACCGTTGTATCAAATTGAACCTGATTAGCCCTGAAATCATCTGCATAAAAATTCACTGTAACGTTTTTTGTGTTTGCAGGGATAACGAGAGTAAAGTTCCCGTTAGCTTCAACGGTTGTATCGACAAGAATAGAACCGTAATCAACACCTCCTGCCGGGAACTGAACCAGATCGGAAGAATTAATTTCACCATAAATATGGGTACCCACGGGAGCGTTTTCATATATAATCCCGGCTGTATCATTGGTAAAGTCGGTATTTACCAGAGCAGTCCCTTGAATTATGGCGCTTCCGTTTTCAAAAGGTTCATTTTTCATTTCATCTTTACAGGAAATGATAACCAGAGTAACAGCAACTAAGATGCTTAAAAATTGAATTGTCTTTTTCATAATTAGTGAGGATTAATGGATAATTCTACAAAAATATACGAAAAAGTTTTTATAATGCACAAAATAATTTTAACAATAACCTGATGAATGGCTATTTTTTTAAATATTTATCTAAATTTGCAGCCTCAAATTAAGTAGGTTTAATATTAATAATTATCTATGCCCGTAAAAATACGATTAACCCGCCAGGGGCGGAAGAAAAAACCCATCTATCACATTGTGGTAGCTGACAGCAGGGCGCCACGTGATGGCAGGTTCATTGAACGATTAGGATTATTTAATCCTAACACTAATCCTGCTACAATCGATCTGAATTTTGATAAAGCTTTAGATTGGTTGCAAAAGGGCGCTCAACCTACAGACACCTGTCATACAATCCTTTCACAGAAAGGCGTCTTGATGAAAAAACATTTGCTTGAAGGGGCTAAAAAAGGTGCATTCTCAGAAGAAGAAGCTCATAAACGATTCGATAAATGGATTAAAGAAAAGGAAGCCAGACTACTTGCTGTTAGCGATAAACTGCAGAAAGAAAAAGACGCTGATATTAAAAAGCGATTGGAAAACGAGTCGAAGATAAGAGAGGCAATAGCTCAGGAAGTTGCCAGAAAAAGAGCAGCTGAAGCTGCTGAAGAGAAGGTCGAAGAAGCTGCTGTTACTGAAGAATCTGTCACTGAAACTACTGTTGAAAATACAGTAGAAGAAACTCCCGCTAGCGAAGAGAAGGTCGAAGAAGTTGCTCTTTCTGAAGAATCGGCCACTGAAGCTGCTGAAAAGAATACAGTGGAAGAAGAACCCAGGTCGGAAGTTGTTGAAGTAGCTCCGGAAGCTGAAGATAAACAGGAAGAAGCTGCTGCTGTTGAGGAGCAACAGGAAACTGCTGCTGAAGCTGTTGAAGAATCTCCGGTTGCCGAAGAACAACAGGAAGAAGTTACTGAACCAGTTGAAGAGGCTCCCGCAACAGTCGAAGATCAGAAAAAAGAAATTCCTGAAGCTGTTGAAGAAACTCCGGTTGCTGAAGAACAACAGGAAGAAGTTACTGAATCAGCTGAAGAAACTGAGCCGGAAGAAAATTCCGACGAGGCAGAAAAGAAAAAAGAGTAATCAAAGCTATCCGGTCACAATACATGTTTAATGATTGACCTGTCAAATTCCCTATGCTTAGGTAAAATTACAAAGACACATGGAATAAAGGGTCAGGTATTGCTGAGACTTGATCAGTTTGGTTTTGATGATATTTTAAGAATGGAACCGGTATTTATCGAAATTGATGGATTGCCGGTTCCATTTTTTATTGAACAATATAAAGAAAAAACAACAGATACCCTTATTCTCTCCTTTGATGATATCAATTCCGAAGAAGATGCTGCCGAATTAGCAGGTTGCAAATTATTCATCGATAAGAATAATATCCGCTTAAGTAATCATATTAATAACATCCGACAGCTATCGGATCTTCGGGGTTATACCGTTATCGACAAAGAGGCAGGTAAGTTAGGCAAACTTAAAGATGTTCTTGACATTGAAATGAATCCACTACTAAGTATAATGAACAGGAAAAAGGAGATTCTTCTTCCCTTTCAACCTGAATTTATTGTCTCAGTCGACACAAAGAATAAAATAATTTATACACATTCTCCTTCAGGTCTTTCCGATATTTTCTGATTCTGTTACTGTAATATCTTCCTTTTACCTAGTTACCTTTAATGATTCAGAAGACTCAAAATCCCTTCTGATGCGTTGAGAGCGTAACAATATTTACCGGTTTTTCGTATAACGCATTACTACTTACTGTAACTAACTTAAAAATAAAATACGAGCAGGTAACCACGTAGTGGTGAATGCCTCTGATTTTAGAATACCAACTTGGGCAACTTACAGCGTATTAATACGCTGAAAAAGGTATTAACATGAGGATCACAAAACTACTAACTATTTTTACATTCTCATTTTTGGTATCCTACTCTCAGCTGAATGGCCAATGCTCGCTGATCACCAAAAATGGAAGTGCACAAGATCCACAGACTGTTTGTGCTCCCGTTAATTTTACCATGAATGTATGGTTCAAATTCATCATTCCTGTCGATACATCGCTGGTTGATATTCGTTTTGTATGGAATGATGGTGCCGGATCTGTCACTATTGTGAGCGGCCATTGGAATATTGCAGGCGACTCGGTTTGGGCAGAGGCATCGCATGTTTACCCGCCGACCGATGAATGCTCACGCACAGCCGATGCCTACCTTGTTTACGATGGCGATATATGCAGCAGCAGCGGACATCAGGAACAAACCTTTAGTACATGGGGAACCGATGAAGAAAATAGCGGTGTGCTGAGCACCGATCCGGTTGTTGCCTATTTCTGTGAAGGAGAAGATATTGTGGATGTAACATTCGATGATAATTCCACCTTTAATTGCAATATTACCATCGAGCCCGATAATCCCAACCGTTACTACCGATGGGTACAATTCATATATAATACCTATAACCAGGCAGGCGATCGTATTCCCAATGTCACAGTCGATGATGGGGCAGGTACCATTTATACCATGACCGATGTTAATGGTAACTTTGTAAGTAATCTTGACGGCCCAATAATCAGAATCCCCATTCCAGCCGATGGCCCTAACCAAACTTCCTATGCTATCAGTGCTCCGGCCGGAGGTATAGCAGGTGATATTTTTGAGATTACTCTGCGTAACTGGAATGTTTGTAATCCTTATGATAACATGCCCACCGACGGATTACCACCTTCCGATCCGGTAAATGGCGATAATTCTCCAATTATAACCACAGCCCGGATTGAAATTATTGCACCGCCACCCGTCGTTACACAAAGTTTGCGCGAATTTTGTACAGGCGAACCCATCTTGTTAACTGCCACAGCCGGTGGTGCGGAAATCCGCTGGTATGCCGATGCAGCACTTACGAACCTGCTCCATATTGGTAATACCTATAATCCGATGCTGCCTCCGTTTAATCTTGACAATTCTGTTCCGGGAAGCTATTCGGTTTGGGTAACCAGTCAGGACGGTGTATGTGAAAGTGCTCCCAACCGGGTGGATGTTATAATCTATGAAACTCCGGCATCGGTTTTTGCAGGAGATGATATGATGCTCTGCGCTGACAGTATTTTGCTTTCGGCCACTCCCCCTTCGGCAGGAACAGGCATATGGACAACCACGGGTTCGGCTACATTTGCAGATAATACAAATTCGACAACATGGGCCTATAACCTTGACCATGGTCCTAACTATTTTACCTGGATCGTTACAAACGCTATTTGTCAAACTTCTGATGAAGTAGTTATTACCAGCGACCGTCAGCCCGATCCTGCATTTGCCGGTACCGATGACAGTCTGTGTTCCCCGGGAACAATATCATTAAATGCTACTCCTCCCGGTTTAAATGGAAACGGGCATTGGTTAATTTTACAGGGAGGCGGTATGTTGTCCGATACAACTGCGCCAGATGCCATATATTCAAATCCATCGTTGGGTTTTAACCGGTTGTTATGGCGCGTTTCGAGCGAATACGGAGCATGTCCGGTAACACTTGATACCGTAAATTATTTTGTTGACCTTGAGGTTGGAACGGCCTTTGCCGGAACCGATGCACGTTTCTGTGAGACAAGTTCCTATATATTTTCTGCTTCTCCTGCAATAAATGGTGGAAATGGTTTATGGTCGGTTATAACCGGAAGTCCCGATATCAGTGATCTGAATGATCCCAATGCTATTGTCAGTAACCTGATTGAAGGCAATAATGAATATTCCTGGACTTTGTTCAGCGCCTTTGGCCTTTGTCCTTCTTCGACAGATACTATTTTATTAATACGTGACCTCACCCCGGGGATTGCCGAAGCAGGTCCAGATATTTCACTTTGTCTGGAAAATTCCGATACGTTAGGCGGTAATTCACCGTTAAGAGGAACTGGTGAGTGGCAGGTCATCGTTAATCCCAGTGGCACCGACCCCATATTCAGTCCCAATCGTTTTACTCATGATGCGATTATAACCGTACTTCCCGGAAATGAAGGCTTGTATATACTTCAATGGACTTTGCAAAACGGTAGTTGTGTGAATCGTGATACCATGCATATCGACTTTGGGATACCACCCCCGCCGGGATTTGCCGGGCACGACAGTACAATATGCGGATTGTCAACATGGTTGCAAAGCAATACCTTCAGCCAGGGTTATGGCATGTGGACACAGCTTACCGGACCGTCAACAGCAGTATTCATGCCGGACCGCTATGATGAAAATCCACGGATTTTGGTCCCTGCCGGAGGTGAAGGAATTTATACTTTTGAATGGAGATTGATGAGTGGTGCCTGTGCTCCAACAAGTGATACCGTCGAAGTTACTTTTCTGGGATCTCCCGGAATTCCAGCGGTTACAGGTGATGAATCGTGCGGACCCGAAATCCTGAACCTGACTGCAATAAGTTCCAACCCCGATGTAATAATAGAATGGTATAATGCATTAAGTGATAGTATTCCTGTTTACCAGGGTGAAAACTTTACAACTCCTTATTTAACCAGTTCAAGAACTTACTATGTAGAAAGTTACGATACAATTACAGGATGTCGTGGTCCACGCATCGCAGTTGAGGCTAATATCTATCCTGTTCCTGATCCTCCCATACTGACTGGTGATACACTTTGCGGAGCGGGAACAGCCCTTCTTACAGGAACTATATTTCCGCCGGCATTAACCATTTTCTGGTACTCCGATGGTTCAGGTACAACTCAGATCGCTACCGGGAACACCGTAAATATACCGGTTACCGTCAACACAACTTATTGGGCTGCTGCCAATGATACCGTTCACGATTGCCAGAGCCCACTTGATTCTGTGACAGTTATTGTTCATCCGGAAGTATTATCACCTTTCGTGGTAAACGATTCATCGTGTGGTCCCGGCGATTTAACATTGTCTGCCATAAGTTCATCGCCCGATCATGATATTTATTGGTATGATGCTGCTACGGGTGGTACCCTGATCCAGATCGCCAATACTTTGAACCTTACCGCAGTAGCCGGTTCTCAGACCTATTGGGTATCGGAGGTAAACGATTCAACCGGATGTTACAGCATAAGAGTTCCGGTTGAGGCTATTATACATCCAATCCCCGGTTTACCCGACATTGACAGTATCGTAGCCTGCGGACCGCAATCTTTTATTCTCAGACCTGACGGCGATAGTAATACAACAACATTCCGTTGGTACAATCAACCCATAGGAGGAATATTAATTCAGGAAGCTGATACATTATATACCGGATTGCTCTCTTCAAATATGACTTACTGGGTATCGGGATACAATAACGAGACATCTTGTGAAGGCCCCAGAAGACAGCTCGATATTTGCATCTTCCCGATACCCGCGCCTATTACCATTATAGGCCCTACATTGGTACTTAAGGGACAATCGGGAGTAATATTTTCAACAACAGGAAACAGCACATCAACTTATACATGGACTATACCGCCGGGCATAATACTGGATGAAAATATGAATGATTATGTACGCTTGTCATTTCCTAATACCGGTTCGTTCACTATTTCAGTATTTGAAACGACCCAGCATGGTTGTATCGGAACACCGGTAAATCACCCGATAAATGTGGTTAACGATTCCATTGTTGTGGATATAGGACTCTATAACCAGTCGGCATGTACGGGAGTCGATTTCGAAATACGTCCTTACCTGTTTGGAGGCACTCCTCCCTTTACTTATGAATGGACAGGGGATATCGCGTATTTATCGGGTACAAATACCCTGTTCACCGATTTTTCACCTCCCGGAACTGGCATCTATCATTTAAACCTGAAGGTCACCGATGTCAATCTGAAAAATGCATACGATTCAGTGGAAATTACCGTATATACCTCGCCTACCGCATATATCACAACACGCGATGAAATTGTATGTGTTGGCGATCAATTGCAATTGTTGGTTGAAACAACAGGCTATGAAGCTGTAAGTCATTTATGGAGCGGACCCATTCATAATTTATCGTCATACACCATAAAAGAACCCGTTTATACACCGCATCAGCCCGATACTGCTTTTTACCACTACCAACTCACAGATATAAACGGCTGCAAAGCATACGACAGCACTTTTATATATTCAGATATACCGGTGGCTTATTTCGAACTACAAACAGGTCCGGGTTGCAGTCCTTTATTTGTTGAATTTGATAATCTGTCACAAAGGGCAGTAGGTTACTACTGGCAATTTGGTGACGGAAGCTATTCTCATGCGGAAAACCCGACACATACCTTTATAAACCAGACATCGGAAATAAAATACTATCCCGTTCGACTCGAAGCTACAAGCATACTGGGTTGTAAAGATGGTATGACACAATATGTAATGGTATGGCCAAATCCGGTCGCTACACTCGATGCAATCCCTGAATCAGGCTGCAGTCCTGCAAACATCACACTTTTCAGTACTCCGGGTAATATGCGGTATTACTGGAATTTTGATGATGGCGAAAGTGACATCACCCAGGAATTCAGCACTACACATACTTTTATTTCTGATGGAGAAAAAGATAAGACATTTCATGTACGGGTTATCACCGAGTCGTCCCTGGATTGCGTTGATACGGCATTTTTGTCAGTAACTTCCTATGCACGGCCTGATGTAAACTTTACTATTTCACCTCCCAGCGATACCTTCCCGAATAACGCTTTTGAACTGATCAATTTAACGGAAGGAACCCGCTGGCAATATGCATGGAACCTGGGAGACGGTAACATAATCGAAATGACCGATCCCGGTATCATAACTTACGAAGCTCCCGGAAATTATACGGTTACACTTACCGGAAGCACCAGTTACTGTTCTGATAGCCTGAGTAAAACGCTTTATCTGTATCCGGCATTACCCGAAGCAAAGTTTACACCTCCTGAACCCGGTTGCATGCCACATACCATACATTTTATCAATACTTCGGAATTTGCTGATGAGTATTTGTGGGAATTTGGCGACGGTAGTGTTTCCACTTCTCCCAATCCATCCTATACTTACTATGAGGCAGGAATATACCGGGTCAGCCTCACCGTCAGAGGGCCGGGTGGAGAATCGTCTTTCAGCGATACGGCCAGAGTATATGTATTACCCAACGCATTTTTCGATATGGCTCCACGATATGTATATGTTAACGATGAAGCAGTACATTTCTTTAACCTGTCGGAAAAGGCCGATGTATTTGAGTGGGATTTTGGTGATAGCGAAACGTCGACCGACATGAACCCTGAACATATTTATAAGTCGGAAGGTGTTTACGATGTGACATTAAAGGTATGGACCGATTTCGAATGCTTCGATCTGTATGTCATGGAAAATGCCGTTTTTGTTGAACCTTCTGGGGTAGTTGAGTTCCCGAACGCCTTCAGGCCTGGTTCACCATTGGAAGAGAACAGGGTATTTAAACCAGGTATAATCGATCATGTCGATGAATACCATCTGATGATCTTCAACCGGTGGGGAGAACTGATATTTGAGAGCTATGATCAGGAAACCGGCTGGGATGGAATATATAAAGGTAAAACCGCCAAACAGGATGTGTATATCTGGAAAGTTACAGGTACATATTCCGATGGAAGAGGCTTCACAAAAACGGGCGACGTAACCCTTATGTATTGATTTTTGAACTATTATGATTATTTAATACTGTCTTACTTAGAGGCAGAAACAAACAAAGGCACTAACCGGTTAAAACCGGGCAAAAAATAAAGGCACAATTGTGCTAAAAACCGGAGCAAATGAAAAAATGGGCGTTCATAATCTGGTTAGCTCTACTGGCTATAATTTGTATGGCGCAGGATCCGCAATTTTCGCGATTCTATTCCAATGCCCTGTATATGGCACCTTCGTTTGCAGGCAGTACAGGCGATAACCGCTTTGCATCAAGTTATCGCAACCAATGGCCATCAATCAAAAAAGGTTATCAAACCTATACCGTATCGTACGACCATTTTTTTGAAAAACTTAAAAGCGGTACCGGGGTGCTTTTTCTTCGCGATGTGGCCGGCTCCGGTAACCTGACAACAACTAATATCTCCCTGCTTTATAATTTCGATTTCAGAATCCGAAATTTAGTTCATGTTCGTCCCGGTATGGCGTTTACCTATACACAACGCAGTATTGACTTTGATAAGCTCATCTGGCGCGACCAGATGTCAGCTATTGGTAACGCTCCTTCATCTGGCGAAGTAGTATCATTTGAAAATACTGACGACCTGGACTTTTCTGTATCAGGATTAGTTTATTCTGAAAAGTACTGGATGGGAACCTGTGTCGATCATCTGCTGCATCCTAATCAGTCGCTGTATGAACAGGAGTTTTCGGACGACAACCTTGCCCTTCTTTCCACTAAGGTGCAGGTATTCGGTGGATGGCGCCTGGTGGTTAAAGAACAGCTTCTTCGTCCCATACCTACAGTACTTCAACTTGCTTTTTTATATAAAAACCAGGCTCATTATAACCAACTCGATATAGGATTCTATTGGAATTATGAACCGCTGGTTCTGGGTATATGGTATCGCGGGATTCCGGTTTTCAGTGAAATTGTGAATAATGATGCTGTTGTCTTTCTGATCGGATTCAAAACGAAACGGTATAATATTGGATATAGCTATGATTTTACCACCTCGAAACTTTTTGTAGCTTCGGGTGGTTCGCACGAACTTTCATTTGCCTATACATTTAGCCAGCCTAATAAAAAACGCCGGCCCAGAAAAATGGTTCCCTGTCCTGATTTCTAAATCAACAAGTACAATGGTATATTATAAAGCCTTTGTACTTCCCGATCCGACGGTTTCAGCATCGATCAGGGGATTTCCCTTATAGTACACATCACCGCTCCCAACAATACTCGTTTCCAGTTTTTTCACGGCCCATACTTTTACCGAACCGGAACCTGCTATACTGACTTCTGCGTCTTCCGATTCAAGACCATCGGCTTTTACATCACCCGAACCGGCAATGCTGATTTCGACCTCATTTACTTTTCCTGCTATTGTAACATCGCCCGATCCTGCCAGACTTATTTCCACTTTAGAGGCTTCGAGTCTGTTGCAATTTACATCGCCGCTACCGCTTAAACTCATTTCAAAGTCTGTGCTTTTCAGGATATCTTTAATCCGAATATCGCCCGAACCGGCAGCAGATAATTCGCCCAATTCTACAACTGTAACATAAACAGTCACATCTGATAAATTGGTGCCGTGGGATTTGGTATAGATCTTAAGGTCGTTCCCTTCAACCTTTGTGATAATTTTTTCCAGATCGTCCTTATTACCCTTTAAAACCAGGCTTTCACTGGTTCCCTGAACAATTTCCAGTGTTCCGGGCAGAGCATAACTAATTGAATTAAATCCTGATACTTCACGTTTTTCTTCCTGTCCGTAAAGCATTGCAGTCGAAAATAGCATAATCAGTAAGAACGGTAAAAAACTTAACCTTTTGTTTAATAATTCTTTTCTTTTCATTTTTTCACGATTTTGGATTAATACATTTTATAATGACGCAACAAAATTGGATTCGCTGCATTTTTTATTTACATGAACATTTTTTATTGGAAAACCTGATCCAATCAGCTCACACAATTTCAACCACCTTGCGCTGACTCGATCCCCTGACTATTAATTCGGTTTTAATCTGTTCAACTCTTGTATCGATAGGTACTTCGACTTTTATGCGATCAAGAAGCTGATTAATCGCTTTTCGGCCAACCTCATA
>CAYUAV010000078.1:0-10786 GCA_964442665.1 uncultured Bacteroidales bacterium | reverse complement strand
AAACAATGAACTAATTAGTCCTGTTATTTTTCGTTGCGTTTTGATTTGCACATCATGTTTATGACTCCCGACAGAAAAAAAGCCGGTCTTACCCTGACCAGGTCGGACCGGCATTTATCAGAATATCTCAATTCCCCTAATCACCCGCAATGGTAAACACCATTGGATTCAACTTCCTTTTCATTCCGTCAGGTCCGGTGACTTTGATTTCTTCAATCATCAGTTTCTGGTTTTTAATCAGTGAATGAATCAAGTCAACCTGAGAAGGTGAAAATTTATCCGATTTGGAAATCTCTTCGCGTACAACGGTAGAATTGGGAACGGTTGCACTCATCACAAAAGAAGCTATATCGAAATTCAGATCAAAATCAAAATTTCTCATCATAGCAAAGATTCCTCCAGCATTTAGTAATTCCTGTTTGGTAATATTTCCGTTGATCTTAAAATCAGGAATATCTCCATTCATAACTTTTACGGCAGCAACAGGATCGGGTACTGTTTTAACCCTGAATTCGCTGGTTTGAATAACATGGTCTTTATGACTTACCGATACCAAAGCCCTGCCCTGCTTGTCAGGCCGGATGATATAATTCCCGTTGCTTCCTTCAATTGTACCATTATCAACAGTAACTTTGAGTTCGGAAGGTTCATAACCCGATGCTGCTATGGCCATGGGATTATCGACACCCACATATAATACATTCATTTTTACCGGTGCCACTACAGCAATCATATCGGTTTTATTTCGTCCTTTAACACAGGCCACACCCAATATTAGAACTGCTGCAAGAGGAAGTATAGCTAAAATTCTCAGCCCTGTTTTCTGATACATTTTACTTTTGTTTATCATAATCATTCGTTTTTTAATTATTGAGTTGTTAAAACTCGAAGAAAGGCAGATGAGTCTCTCTTCGGTAACCTGATTGATAAGGAGTACCTGGTACCTGAGCTTGTCAATTCCTGAACTGAGCGCTCCTTCATCTGCCAGATACTCATGCAACAGCTGTATCGTATTCCTGATCTTCCATACCAAAGGATTGAACCACATTACGGCCGATAGCAGTTCAATAATGATCAGGTCGAAGGAATGATATTGTGCTGCATGAACTTTTTCGTGTGAGATCATTTGATCCAGGTTATCTCCTGAAGAAAATTCTTTATGTATAAAAATCCAGTTAAAAAAAGAAAATGTGTTTTTAAACCTGTTATTATAGATTATTGTATTATTATCGTCTTCGACGCGTTCCGACTGCAAATACTGATAAAGTATCAGGATTAGCTGCACCAGAATTCGGGCGAGCAGTAATATCGTTATCACTAAATATAAACCTTTCAGAAACTCTGACCATGATACCCTCACCCGGTCTGATGACAGGCTCATTTCTTTGTTAATAAAATTTTCCAAAGGCTCATAAATGGTAGATTCCTTATAGGGTTTCGTCGCTTTTAGTTGTGATGTCGTTTTATCATACTTCTTAATGCCAGAAATATTAAGGTTTACACTAAAGCTGCTAAGCGGAATTAAGACCGAAAGTATCATAGAAAAAAGCAGAAAAAAACGTAACTGTCTGAAATTATGCTCATTTCTGTAAATCAACAGATAAACGACGTATGAGACACTCAGACAGGCCGTCGAAAGCAGTATATACTTATAAATATTCATTGTATCATTTATTTTTTTGTATTTCCTGTTCCAGCATTTCCTTTAATTCTTCAAGTTCGCTCAGACTCACTTCTTTGTTCTTCACAAAAAAAGATACCATCTGAGGTAAAGATCCATTAAAGAGTCCTTTGAACATGTCCTTCATTACAAACTGTGCATAGTCTTTCTTATCGACCACGGGAAAGTAAACGTGGGTTTTTCCGTATGTTTTATGCGATACATAACCTTTTTTTTCCAAAACTTTTATTACGGTTGCTACTGTATTATAGGCAGGTTTCGGTTCGGGTAAAAATTCCAGAACATCGCTTACGGCTCCGTCTTTTATTTCCCACAGAGCCTTTAATATTTCTTCCTGTGCTTTCGTTATCTCTTTCATACGGATATTTTAAAACAAAAATACTATAATAATTTAAATTATACTATAATTATAGTTGTAATTTAATGATTACCTCATAAATTATTCTGAGAATAGAAGGGTCATAAACCGGATTATATATATTAAACTCAATCATAATCAATCATATAGGAGTATATTTAAAGACCCATATGTCTAAACGGAATTAAAGAGTCTTGAAATAATAATCCAGTTGTTTGATTCGTATTTTAAAATAATGAAGCATTAAATCAATCTCCTGCCGATAACTATTAGCATCGTAATACCATTTACTGTCTGCCGGCCAGATTTCAAAATTTTTATCCATAACGTTTCTGATAGTTCTGTCATTATTCCTAATCAGTCGTTTCACATTTTGCATGGAAATTATTTTTAATTTTCTGAGCTCAAACCATCTTCTTTTAAGCTTCTCAGGATATCCGTAATTTTCAATATTCATTAATCTTTCGATTAAAACTGATCTGTTACAATCCAGTTCCCGATCCAGCATATTAAGTTCATTATCTCCATCCCTGCCGTATGAGTGATCATAATCCCATATGGTAATCCGAAACGGAGTGTCAGAATTTATCTTGTACAAATAAAAATTCTTCATTATTCCGTCACCATTATTACTTAACAGAAGAAGAATATGCCAGTCCATGACATTTTCAATATCAATCCAGTCTGATATACCCCTGCTGAATTCCATATCGGTCGAATTGAATAAAAAATCCTTAAATCTTTCAATATACTCTGTTTTATCGGCATCGGATATCTTAGGATATTTTTGCTCATAATAATTTAAAGAATCCTGCACAAAAGGTAATCTTTCTTTATAGAATACAGGAGGATCTTTGAACAGTAATGCTAATGAATCATCTTTATCCAACCCGCACCATGATGCATTGACCTTTTCCATGAGAACATACAATCCGGCCTCTTTGTCATTTAGCTTTACCATGGAATAGCTACACTTAGGCGCAATATTTTTTTCACTCATCTGCCGGAATAAATCAAAGCTGAGTTTATGCCGTATAAAGGTCTTATCGATATAGTTTGCATTTAATATCCAATCATCATCGGAGGGTAAGTCACAAAGAGGATAGCTGTTGTCTAATTCTAAGGAGTATGAATGTTTATAGTAACGGCTCGATACACCGCCCCTGCATTTAATTTTTCCTGTCAAAACTACTTCCCGGTTATTTTCCGAATACATTATTTTACAGGGTTCTTTGCTCTTCCATCCGATGGGATCTGTCTTCACAATAGTAATGGATGGAGGACTGCTCTGAGTACAGGCATTTATCAGTAAAAAAATTAGAATAACAGAATAATGATATTGAAAATGTATTTGTCTCACTTTAAATCAATACCTTGTTTTAATTCGATTGAACCAATTAATTATTCGGCAAATTTGTACCCCACTCCTTTTATGGTTTTGATATGTTGATCGCCTATTTTTTCCCGTAACTTTCGTATATGAACATCGATGGTACGGTCGCCAACAATAACATTATCTTCCCAAACGAGCTGGAAAATCTCATCGCGTGTAAATACTCTTCCCGGTTTTGATGAAAGTAACAGAAGCAGTTCAAATTCTTTTTTCGGAAGCATTACCTCATCCTCGCCTTTGAATACAAGATATTTATCTTTGTCGATTTTAAGATCGCCTTTTAAAATGATTGATGATCCGTTACCCTCTGAAAATTCACCCCATCCCACTCGTTTCAGGAGTGCATAAATCCGGGTAACCAATACCTTAGGTTTTATCGGCTTTGTAATATAATCGTCGCCACCGGCTTCAAATCCTGCTATTTGCGAATAATCCTCGCCCCGTGCAGTTAAAAAGGCTATTATCGATCTGTTCATATTTGGTAATGCCCTGATCTTCTCACATACTTCAATGCCATCCATTTCAGGCATCATAATATCGAGCAGGATCAGATCCGGAATAATTTTTTTTGCCTGTTCGATGGCCAGCTGACCATTCCGGGCAACAAACACGGAAAAACCTTCCTTTTTGAGGTTATAGCTTAAAAACTCAAGAATGTCCTCCTCATCATCGACAACAAGGATCGTATAATTATTCTTGCTCATTAATTATGTCATTTTAAAGAGTATGATCCGTATCTAAATCATTAAAAATAATGAATAAAAATAATTAATTCCGTTGATAGAAATATTTTTCATTATAACGAATATCAGATCAGAATCTAGAACAATACATATTTTCAGGTAAATGACAGAGTGCTATTGCTATCAGCTCAGTTAAGAAGTCATAAATCAATTAAATCTTGAAAAACTGAATTTTATCATTCTTTTCATTGTATAAAAATTCAATATTTGCGTATTAAAATACAAAATAATTAATTTAATACATAGCATATGACCAGTCAGGATTACATTCAGAAAGAGCATGCGTTTGGAGCACATAATTATCATCCTCTGCCTGTGGTACTTTCAAAAGGTGAAGGCGTATTTGTATGGGATGTGGAAGGTAAGCGATATTTCGATTTCCTTTCTGCCTATTCGGCGGTTAACCAGGGACACTGTCATCCGAAAATTGTAAAAGCACTTTACGATCAGTCGCAAAAACTGGCATTAACATCGAGAGCATTTTATAACGATTGTCTGGGTGAGTTCGAGGAATACATCACAAAATACTTTGGTTATGATAAAGTACTGCCTATGAACACAGGTGCCGAAGGCGATGAAACTGCTCTTAAACTTTGCCGGAAATGGGCCTATGAAAAAAAGGGTATTCCCGAAAATAAAGCCAAAATTATTGTTTGTGAAGGTAATTTTCACGGCCGTACCATAACCATCATATCTATGTCAACCGATCCTGACTCCTACAAAGGATTCGGTCCATATACTCCGGGATTTGTTGTCGTACCGTATAATGATATTGATGCCCTTAAAAAAGAGCTTGATGATCCGAATGTTGCAGGCTTTCTTGTAGAACCCATACAGGGAGAAGCAGGAGTTTATGTGCCCGACGATGGTTATCTTAAAACAGCATTCGATCTGTGTAAGAAAAAAAATGTTCTTTTCATAGCTGACGAAGTTCAGACCGGACTTTGCCGGACCGGAAAAATGCTGGCCTGCGATCATGAGGGTGTTCGTCCTGATATTCTCATTCTGGGTAAAGCCTTATCGGGAGGCATGTATCCGGTGTCCGCAGTTCTGGCCGATGATGAAATTATGCTTTGTATTCGTCCGGGTGAACATGGTTCAACCTACGGAGGAAATCCGATAGCTGCTAAAGTGGGAATAACTGCATTAGGTATTCTTAAAGATGAAAAGCTTGCCGAAAACGCCGAAAAACTGGGTGTGATTTTCCGAGCTGAAATGCAAAAACTCGTAGAAAAATATGAAATGGTGCAACTGGTAAGAGGGAAAGGGCTGCTGAATGCCGTTGTAATTAAACCCAAAAACGATATAAAAGCCTGGGATATTTGTGTTGCCATGAAAGAAAACGGACTCATCGCAAAACCTACGCATGAACATATCATACGCTTTGCTCCTCCGCTTGTTATAAACGAAGTACAGCTTCGCGAGGCAATGGACATAATTACGAAAACCATAGATCAAATCAATTAAAGAGTTAATACGAATAAAAGAATCAAGGAATAGTGCGCCCCAAGAGGTCGCACTATTTTTTCTGCCGATATATCCAAAAAAACACTTCTCATTCTATCAATGTGAATAAGATTATTCAGGTATCGACTTTTTTTGTTATTTTTAAGTAAATATGTCTTACACAAGCAGGAATGAGTTATAAAGTTCTCGTTGTCGACGATAACATTCACAACAGTAAACTTATCGAAGGAATATTGCTGGCCGAAAAAGCAAAATACGATGTATTCTTTGCTGAAAACGGAATGGAGGGTTTCGAGAAAGCACGTCGCCTTCAGCCCGATCTGGTGCTAATGGATATGCGAATGCCTGAGCTTTCGGGTATCGATAGTCTCAAACTCTTTCAGGAAGATCCCGAGTTAAAGGAGATACCTGTAATATTTATTACTGCATACAAAACCGATGAGAATTTTGCTGAGGCATTTAAATACGGAGCTTTCGACTTTATTACCAAGCCTATCGATATCAACGAGTTAAAATCGAGGATCAGTAAAGCGCTGAGTATAGGACAAACTCTTACACGCATACGGTCGAAAATATCACAATATGAAACCGAAAGGCAAGTTCTTATGCAAAAAGCCCGGATCACTGAAAATGCTCCGAATGCTTTTATCATGATCGATGCAAAGGGTAATCTCGAATGGGTTAACGAAGGATTTGAGCGTCTGCATGAAGTTACTTTCGAAGAGTTTAAGCAGAAATTCGGTGATAATATTTATACCATCAAGAGTTTCAAAGATTTTACACGGGAAGCACGCAGATGTTTTCTTACAAAAAAGCCATCAAGTGTTGAAACCCGCCATAACCTGCCTTCCGGCAGAAAGTGGTTTCAGACATTCTTTACACCGCAACTCGATGCAGAGGGCGAAATACATAAACTGATTGCGGTAGAATCGGATATCACTCCCATTATGGTGAAGGAAGAGGAACTTTACAAGCAAAACCGGCGTATGCTTGCCATTACGGAAAGACTTGAACAAGCTAACTCACTTCTGGAAAATCAGAAAGGAGAGATCGAGGAACAAAAGCGGCTCATCGAAGAAGAACAGGAAAAATCAGAACGATTGCTTCTTAATATTCTGCCCTTCGAGGTGGCACGGCAACTGAAGTCGAAAGGAAAAGCCGGAACACGTTACTACAGGCATGTAACTGTACTTTTTACGGATTTTAAAGATTTCTCGAAAAATACGCGTGAGCTTGAACCAAAAGACCTTGTAGCCATTCTTGATGATTATTTTGCCAAATTCGATGAGATTACAGGGAAACATTATCTTGAAAAAATTAAAACTATCGGCGATGCTTACATGTGTGCCGGAGGTCTGCCTTTGCGTAATAAGTCGAATCCCGTCGATGCTTTACTTGCAGGATTAGAGATTCAGGAATACATGCTGCGCCTGCGTCAAAATCCCAAACCGGGAATTCCTGGATGGGAAGTTCGTATTGGAATTCATACAGGACCTGTAGTAGCCGGCGTGGTGGGAAGAAAAAAGTTTGCTTACGACATCTGGAGTGAAACAGTTAATGCAGCTGCACGCATGGAAAATCTTGGCGAGGTGAATCGTGTGAATATCTCGGAAGCCACCTATGAATACGTTAAAGACTACTTCGAATGTACGCCACGTGGTTCATTGAAGGCCAAAAATATCGGAGAAATGAAAATGTTTGCTGTTGAAAGGATAAAGCCCGAATTTGCTGCTGATGAAAGAGGTATTCTGCCTAACGAAGAGTTTATCCGGACCGTCAATAAGCTTTAATCATTTTTATGACGCTCCTCAAGGATGTTTATCACATTTTCTATTCTATATCCTTTCGCAGTAAGCAATACCAGATAGTGATACAATAAATCTGCGGCTTCATTCAGGAACAGCGTTGAGTCATTATCCTTCGATTCAATAATCAGTTCAACAGCTTCTTCACCGAGTTTTTGCGCTATTTTATTAATCCCTTTCCGAAACAGTTTAGAAGTATACGATCTCTCCGGCATAGTCTTCTTTCGATCTTCGATCAGATCCTGTAATTGTGTTAAAAATTCCATTTTGTCAGATAATTTGTCATTATTTATTTTTAAAGTCTGACAGGTATTCCCCTGTCGTGCAGAAAGGTCTTTAACTGCGGCACCGTAATTTCTTTAAAATGAAAAATACTGGCTGCCAGTCCGGCGTCGGCCTTACCTTTAGTGAATACTTCGGCATAGTGTTCCATAGTACCCGCCCCTCCCGATGCTATCACCGGAATAGAAAGCATGTCGGACAACCTGGCCAGGGCTTCGCATGCAAAACCATTCCTGGTGCCGTCATGGTTCATTGATGTAAAAAGTATCTCGCCTGCTCCCCTATCCTCAGCTTCCTTTGCCCATGCAAACAATTCTTTTTTAGTAGGTATCCGGCCACCATTAATATAAGCAGTCCATTCACCTTCCGTTTCTTTTGCATCAATTGCCACTACAACAAACTGACTGCCGAAATTCAGAGCCATCTGGTCAATCAGTGCCGGATTCCTGATGGCTGCGGAGTTAATCGAGACTTTATCGGCTCCGGCTTTCAGCAGGGCTTCGATATCCGAAATATCACTGATTCCACCTCCAACCGTAAACGGAATATTCAGATTATGTGCAATACGTTTTACCAGTTCAACAAACGTTTTCCTGCCTTCATGTGAAGCCGTGATATCCAGAAAAACAAGTTCATCGGCTCCCTGGCGGGCATACTCGGCGCCCAGTTCAACCGCATCACCTACTTCACGGATATTCACGAAGTTGACTCCCTTGACCGTTTGTCCGTCCCTGACATCAAGACAGGGGATTATTCTTTTTGCAAGCATCAGTAATAATTATAACCTGATTCACCGGCAAAGATAACCAGCCGGAGTTAATAATCCCCGGGAAAATTTCTGTCATATACAATAATTTCTATATTTACATAAACATATGTAGATATGCAAGCTAACTAGCTTTCAAGGAGGAGATTTCTGGGTCTGTTTGCCGCATTTGGCTCATTTGCCTTATGGCCCGGGGCATTCCGGAATAAAATAAAAGGGGCCATACCTGTTTCATCACCTGATATTTCAGTAGTTAAATCGACCGATTACTGTAAAGGTACAATAGAAGCAGTGAACCAAATGGGAGGAATAGAAAAATATGTCAGGGAAGGATCGAGAGTCGGGTTGCTCCCCAATGGCAAATTCAGCAACCGGGGAACCTATACAGATCCCGATATTTCATTAGCTGTATTAAAGCTGTGTTCCGATGCCGGGGCAAAAGATATCATGATTCTTGGCACTTATAACGACGAATACTGGAAACGATCGGGACATTATAATACTCATTATGAAATATTACAGAAAACATCGCGCAGTAAAGGCCACAAAAAGATTGCTGTGGAAAAAGGTATCATAGTAAAGGAAGCAGAAATGATTGAAGAGCTATTTGATCTGGATGTCCTCATTAACCTTCCTGTTTCAAAACATCACAACGCTGCCTTTCTCACCTGTTACCTGTAAAATATGATGGGATTGTGCGCACGCTCAACCAACGTTTTGTTTCACACCGAGACAGGAGATAACGGCCCTACCAATAGCGACTGATTGGCACATTGTATTGCCGACATAAATACCACTCGCAAACCCGATCTTTTTATCGTTGATTCTACGGTTTTCATTATTAATAACGGTCCCTTTGGTCCGGGAGAACTTCTGGAAGAACACAAAATTATTGCCGGCACCGATCCGGTGGCGATTGATGCCTATTGCTCAAGATTCCTCGACTATGATGAAGATGAGGTTTTAAGTATTCAGTATGCAGCCGAATTAAATGTGGGCGAACCAAACCTGGCAAGACTTTTCATCGAAGAAAAAACATTAGGTTAGACTGCTATGATTGCTAAAAAATCCGGGCGACTGATTCTGATTGTAATGCTGAATATCTCATACTACACTATAGGTTTGGAAGTTGAAATTATTTCTTTGCTTCCCGACACAACTCAGAATCAGCATTTAAAACTTCTTAAAAAGCCTGCTGTTTATGAGGGTAACGACCTTTTCACCATAATAGACGGTGGAGCTGAAATTTATTTTGAATATGGCTTTACCAGGGCAGCAGATGTTGCCTACCTTGAAAACGAAACAGCCCGGATCGATATCCAAATTTACGAAATGTCGGACGAAGGCGCGGCTTACGGTATTTTTTCAAATTCTTTCTCAGATTCGGATCGTATTATTCATACCGATCTGTTAATGATTACCCACGATCAATATGCTATGTTTTACAAAAACAGATATTTTGGAGTTATTTCATACAGTAACACGGATCAACATGAAATTCGTTGATAAATCTCGCTGAGATTATTGCATCAAAAATTACCGATGAAACTCAGTTGCCCGAACTGGTCATTCGATCATTGAAAGCAGTCTATTCTTACAATCAGATCAAGTATATACGAGGTAAAATTGCCTTGTCGTCGAGCTATTTTTTCTCTCATAAAGATATTTTTAATATAAAAGAAGCAGTATGCCTGACGTCGGACAATTCGATGATTTTCGTAATTCCATATGCTAACCTGACTGAACTTAATGATCAATTAACCATTCTGAAAGAAGAATTTTCACAAACCACAAGAATTTCGGATTTCACATTAAACGATTCGCAGCTTCAGTTTACCGACCGGAAAAACCGTAAAGTGCTTATCACACCGGGCGAAAACTACCTGTTGACTATTATTGGTGCGAAAGATGCGGCTACTACCCTGCAATCGTTTATTACAAATTTCTGATGTAAATCCGGATTTTCCTGTAATAAATAAATCACTGATTTTGATTTGCCTGATTCGATTTATAAATTAGTAGATTATTCAATGGTAATTCAACTTAATCCATGAATTATGATCAGACTTCTTATTGTTGGAGCATTTATTTCGGGTATTTTTCTGCCAGTTGGTGCAGATGATCCCATATGGGGCCGTTTGGCCAACCCCGGATTTGAAAATGAATCCATTAAAAGCACCGTTTTTTTTGCCGGAAACTGGCGGAATGAAGTACAATTTTACGATTATAATCCTACTTCGAATATCGGCCTTTATACAATATTCCCGGCTGATCCCAGGCATCTTGGGTGG
>CAYUAV010000077.1:9900-10813 GCA_964442665.1 uncultured Bacteroidales bacterium | reverse complement strand
TCTGGATGTTACTCATGCTGATGTCTCATTAAGCGGAGCATCGGGAGTGGAAATTGCAGGAAGTGCAAATTCATTAAATGCAATTGCCTCAGGAGCAAGTACCATAAGTGATTATGACTTTATCCTGGATGATCTGGATATTGATCTGTCGGGTGCCAGTAATGCATATCTTACGGTCAACCATGAACTATCGGCTGACGTTTCCGGAGCCAGTAACCTATATTACCGGGGAACAGGAGTGATTACGCACCAGCGTGTTTCAGGCGCTTCAAACATCATTCATGTTAACGAGTAGGTCTAATGATTGTCGTATCAGAATAATCAAAGCATTTCCCTGCAATACCCTGTCCAGGAAATGAACATATTACACTATACAGGAGAAAATTGATTATCACGAAAGGGGCTCTTAAGCCCCTTCGTATTTGAATGACAATTTTACTTTTACCCGGTAAGATTCAATTTTACCGTCTTTGATTTGCATATCGAGCTGTGAGACTTCCGCAATCCGAAGGTCGCGCAATGTTTCGGATGCTTTTTTTATAGCTGCGGCTGCAGCTTTTTCCCACGATTCTGAGCTGGTACCTACCAGTTCAATGATCTTATAAACACTTTCTGCCATAAGAATTTGATTTA
The DNA here is from genome assembly GCA_964442665.1 of uncultured Bacteroidales bacterium. Taxonomy (GTDB): domain Bacteria; phylum Bacteroidota; class Bacteroidia; order Bacteroidales; family UBA10428; genus UBA10428. Next base: position 10,180 of record CAYUAV010000077.1, on the reverse strand, counting down.
GTTTGTATGTATTGAAAAGATCTTACAATGAGAAGTAATCCTATAAAATTAAAACATAAAGCGTTCAATTTCAATTTTCTCAACAGAATAGTCTTAATTTTATCTATCTGAGAAATTAAAAAGCGAATATCCTGGTGTTGGGGCTGTGATAATTGAGAAGTATAAAAGTTGAGGTGTTTAGAGGTTGAGAAATTGAGGAACTGAGGAACTGAGGAACTGATAAATCGAAGAGCTGGAACGTCATTGACAATTGCTGGAAGACCGTTGACAGTTGCTGGAA
>CAYUAV010000077.1:0-9800 GCA_964442665.1 uncultured Bacteroidales bacterium | reverse complement strand
GGTCATTGACAATCGCTGGAAGACCGTTGACAGTTGCTGGAAGGTCATTGACAATCGCTGGAAGACCGTTGACAGTTGCTGGAAGGTCATTGACAATTGCTGCAAGACCGTTGACAGTTGCTGGAGGACTGCTGGCACAGCCTGAAAAAATTTAATACTGAATGGACCCCTGAATACTCAAATTTGAATTCAGAGACTTAAAAGTGAATAGTTCTACGGGTGAATTCATAAATCAAATACAACATGTTTTATAACCTGCTATCGCATCTCATTGTAATACTCCATTTTGCATTTATCCTTTTTGTCATCTTTGGAGCGTTACTGGTTTTAAAATGGAACAAACTGGCATGGATACATATTCCCATGGCTATTTGGGGAGCCGCTGTCGAATATTTTGATATTATCTGTCCGCTTACGCCTTGGGAAAATCATTTCCGCAAACTGGCCGGTACCGCAGCCTATGAATCGGGATTTATTGAACACTATATCATTCCGGTAATGTACCCCGAAGCATTATCGCGTAACCTGCAATTTATTTTGGGTTCGCTGGTTGTGGTTATTAACATAGGTATTTATAGTTTTATTATCTGTCGCTCACTTAGAAAAAGAAAAGCAGTTGCCGGTCAAAATTTAAAGAGCTAATACCATGGCAAAAAAAATCGAAAAGCAGTTTACATTTCGTTTCTATGCCGAGCTGAACGATTTTCTGCCGGATGACAAAAAGCAAAAAGCATTTACCTACTCGCTCAAAACACCTGTTACTATAAGCGAAGCCATCGAATCTTTGAGTGTTCCCCTTTCGGAGGTGGATCTTATTCTGATCAATAGCCAACCTGCTGAGCTGAATCAAACGCTGCATGAAGATGATTTTATATCAGTTTACCCGGTATTTGAAAGCCTGGATATTTCGACCCTGACAAAAAACCGGAAAATTCCGCTTCGCACCACACGCTTCATACTCGATGCCCACCTGGGTAAACTGGCAAAATACCTCCGCATGCTGGGATTTGATACTCTTTACCGGAATGATTACGATGACAATGACATCATCGCCATTGCCCTGAAGGAAAAACGAATTATTCTTACCCGTGATAAACCGTTATTAAAATCGAAGAATGTACAGCATGGATATTACGTAAGAGCCACGGAGAAACACGAACAACTAAGAGAAATTGTGCAAAAATTCGATCTGTATTACCAGTTCAGATCGTTTACACGCTGTATGACCTGCAATGCCAAACTTGTACCAAAACCTAAAGAAGAGATATTACATAAGATCGACCCGGAAACAGCAGGCATCTTCAATGAGTTTTTCTATTGTCCCCACTGTGATAAAGTATTCTGGAAAGGCTCACATTTTGATCGTATGGAGAAGTTAATCCTTTCGCTCATTAATAAGTGATCATATATATTGAAATATATATTTAATGAGCCTGTTTGAATTACCAGAGCGAACGGACTGAATACCTGTAGTACAAGATTTTTGGATCGTCCATAAAATACCAAATCTCCTTAAGAAACATTATCTTTAACCTATAAATACTCCGGCATATTGCCTGATTACCTGACTGCAATGTTATGAACCGGATCATTCTTCATAATACCTGGTATAAAAAACTTTTTAAGGATGGTCAAAAGATCCTTATTTGTTTATTAATTATTGTTTATCCATTCAGCACATTTTCGCAGGACAGAATAACAGGCCGTAATTTTGCCACACGTTCCGAAGTCATCGCCCGGCATGGAATGGTTGCCACCAGTCATCCCCTGGCTACACAGATAGGGATTGACATTTTAAAGAAAGGAGGATCGGCAGTAGATGCTGCTATTGCTGCCAATGCAGCCCTGGGTTTAATGGAACCTACAGGAAGCGGTATCGGAGGCGACCTGTTTGCCATTGTATGGGATGCCAAAACCCAAAGGCTGTATGGACTTAATGCCAGCGGCCGTTCACCCCGCTCACTGACACTGGATACTTTTCTGGTAAACGGTTATAAACATATCCCCAAATACGGTCCCTTACCTGTAACCGTTCCGGGTTGTGTTGACGGTTGGTTTGAACTCCATGATAAATTTGGAAAGCTCAGCATGACAGATATCCTGATGCCGGCTATTGAATATGCGGAAGAAGGTTTTCCGCTGACTGAGCTTATCGCTTACTACTTTCAGCGTTCGGTAAAATTTTACCTGCTGCAGGGATTTCCCAACATCCGTGAAACTTATGTCAGAGACGGGAAAGTGCCAGGTAAGGGTGATATCTTTAAAAATCCTGATCTGGCCGAAACGTACAGAAAAATTGCATCTGAGGGCAGGGATGTTTTTTACAAAGGTTCCATTGCAGAGCAGATTGCAGATTTTATACAGTCGCAGGGCGGATTTCTTGACAAAGATGATCTGTCGCGTCACAGATCGGAATGGGTTAACCCGGTATCTACTACTTATCGTGGAGTCGAAGTCTGGGAATTACCACCCAACTGTCAGGGAATTGCCGTGCTTCAAATGCTGAACATCCTTGAAAACTTCCGGTTCGATACGATTCAATATGGCAGTGCTGATCATATTCACCTGTTTGTCGAAGCCAAAAAACTGGCTTTTGAAGACCGTGCCAATTATTATGCCGACATGGATTTTGTTGATGTCCCGGTGAAACGGCTTATCTCTAAGGAGTATGCACAGCAAATCAGTAAACTGATCGATATGGAGCATGCCGGAGTGTATTACTCGGGGGTCAGTTCATCGGGTGAAACCGTTTATCTGACCACCGCCGATAAAGACGGGAATATGGTATCCCTGATACAGAGTAATTATCGTGGAATGGGTTCGGGAATGGTTCCCCCGGGCCTGGGATTTATGTTGCAGGACAGGGGTGAATTATTCAGCCTGAATAAGGACGATGCCAACGTGTATGCACCGGGTAAAAGGCCTTTCCATACCATTATACCGGCGTTTATTACCAGGAATGGCAAACCCTGGATCAGTTTTGGTGTGATGGGAGGAGATTTCCAGCCCCAGGGCCAGGTACAGATCATCATGAACCTCGTTGATTTTGGTATGAATCTGCAGGAAGCCGGTGATGCTCCCCGCATCGCTCATGAAGGTTCGTCACAACCGACAGGCGAGAATATGGAAGGACCGGGAACTATATACCTCGAAAGCGGATTTGACTATAGCGTAATACGTGAATTACTGGAAAGAGGTCATAAGGTCGCCTATGAAGAAGGAATCTATGGCGGGTACCAGGCCATTATGTACGATCCGGTAAGAAAAACTTATACAGGAGCTTCCGAATCGCGAAAGGATGGTATGGCTGCAGGCTATTAGCCCTCTGCAGGTGGTGAGAATGACAGAAGAAGGATGAATATTTTATTTTCTTCGAATTAATTATTTAAGTCTGAAAATAGAGAATTTTCAATTTCATACTAATCCGGGAATGAGAAATTTATCTGCAGAATTATGTACATTTGTTTAAACATGAAACTTATTATATTGATAGTCAAATTGTAACAGGATTATAGTTAATTCTTATTAACAATGACAAACCAGCCCTCCATGGACGATCAATTTCTTTCCACTATCCATAGGATCATTGAGGAAAATATGGATGATGAGAATTTTTCCGTGGAACAACTGGCTCAAAAAGCAGGAATAAGCCGTTCCATGCTGCACAGAAAACTGGTAAAACTAACCGGAAAATCAGCCAGTGAATATATTACTGAAGAAAGATTAAATAGGGCAAATGAGTTACTTGAAAACAACGTTGCTACTGCTTCAGAAGTAGCATATCGGGTAGGGTTTAACAGTCCCAGTTATTTCAATACGGTATTTAAAAAACGATTCGGGATTTCTCCTGGCAAGTTACGAAAGGGGGCTGTAATTCCACTGGAAAAAAACAATAATTATCAAAACCGGTATTTTAAGAAATCAAACCATGCAAAAACGGTTCGCATGCCCATAATCTTATTAATACTTATGTTAACATTAACAATCGCTGGAGGTGGATTATACTTTATACTGCATGAAAATAAATCCAATGAAAATTCAATTGCAATTTTGCCTTTTGATAATCTAAGTCCGGATAAAGAGAACCAATATTTTGCAGACGGTATTGTGGAGGACCTGATAAACAGACTATCAATAGTAAATAACTTAAAAGTTATTTCACGCACTTCTTCTGAAATGTTCAGGAACAAGGGAAGCAAAACGATACCTGAAATAGCAGAGGTGCTCGGAGTGAATTACATAATGGAAGGGTCGATACAGCGTGAAGATGAAAATATACGCATTCATGTTCAGTTGATTGATGCCCATACAGATGACCATATTTTCTCCAGACAATACAACCGGAAACAGAGTGAATTTTTTAGGTTGCAGAGTGATATTGCCGAAAAAGTGGTTTCTGAAATGGCTATGTACCTGACGGATCGGGAATTAAGTGAGTTGCATAAAAATCAGACTGTCAATTTAAAGGCCTTTAATTATTACCATATTGGCCTTAGCCATCTTAGCAAAGAATCAGTAGACGAATACAATGGAAGCATTGATTATTTCAATAAAGCAATTAAGGAAGATGATACTTATGCACTTGCCTATCTGGGAAAGGCTGCAGCATACTACAAACTGGCCTGGCAAAAGTGGGTTGATGATGACTTGGCAATACGTAATGAAGCTGAAAAGCTGGCAAAAGAAGCGCTAAGAATCGATGATAACCTGGCTGATGCATATGCATTATTAGGAGCCATTTACATGGAGCTGGATTGTAATTTGAAAGCCGCTGAAACAAAATTTTTAAAAGCGCTTGAAAAAACCGGCAACAGTTACATGATGTATAAAGAGTATGCTGAATTTTTAAGTATTATAGGCAAATCAAAAGAAGCCCGCCAATCGATAAATAAAGCCATAGAACTTAATCCTCTATCCTTCGAAATCCGGCATGTAAGTACTATGATGTATTACATGGAGAGGGATTTTAAGAAAGCCTTTGAAGAAAACAGCATCAGTCTGGAGATAATTAAAGACCATCCCTGGGGACTCGACAGACGGTTTTTTATCTGTTTGGCATTAGGAAACGATACAGCAGCTTATAAAAATCTCAGAAAACTTAGTTATGCCAGCACCTATACCGAAGAGGAAGTTGACAGTGCTTTCCGGAATTCAGGCGTCGAAGGACTAATAAAGTTAAGACTGGATTCCTATGAATGGTATCCGGGAAAAGCAAATTGCTATCTGCTTCTGGGTGAAAATGAAAAAGCTATTGAAATTCTTGAGTATGCCCTGAAATATATACGATTACGTCCATTTGAATTATTCCAGGTTGATTCCAGAAATATAGAATCTTATCCCCGGTTTCTGTCATTAAAAAGAAAACTGGGTCTCGAGAATTATTAATTTTCTCATATAAAAAATCAGTATACATTTTTTTCGCTTGGAGGATTGTACTCCTTCCACCCCGACTCCCATTTTAAAATACTTTGCAACCAGATTAAAACAATGCAACATTTCTTAACCTGAATTTAGAAATGATTGCAACAAATCTGCTATGTCCTGCAACCCCTTCTGCCGTTAATTTACAATTGGAAATTTTATCACTCAATACGGTCTATTAATAAACGAACGATTAATTAAAGTTAAATCCATATAAGTATGAAATCTGTCCAAAAATGGTTACAAACTCCCTGGCTGTATATAATTATAACTATCGTTGGTATTTTACTCAAGTTCCACCATTTGGATTACCGTGTGTACTGGTATGATGAAGTGTGTACCATAGCACACACATCCGGCACCACTCCGGAGAAATTCAATGAACGCATACCTGTCAACGAAATTACCAATGTACAGGAATATAAAAAACTGATATTATTAAAAGGGAATGATCAGTCCATTGGAGAGCAATTAACAGGATTATTTACGAGTGCAAACCTGACTCCCATGCATTATCCTTTTCTAATGCTGTGGTATCGGCTGATTGGTGATAAACCTGTTCATTACCGTTTGTTTTCTGTTTTCATGTTTATACTATGCCTGCCCTTACTCTATTTACTGGCGAAAAAACTATTTCATTCAAAACTGGCAGGATGGATCGCTGTGAGTTTATTTTCGGTCTCGCCCATGATCCAATTTTTTTCACAGGAAGCACGGTATATGACTCTAATGATGTGTTTTCTGATCGCATCCAACTATTTTATTCTGATGGCAACTGAGAAAAATAGATGGACGTGGTGGCTAGTGTACATGCTTACAGGAGTGTTAGCATTGTACACATCCGTTCTTTCGGGTATAGTACTTTTTGGTCACCTGTTATTTGTATGGATATACAAAAAAGAATTTCGTTTTAAATACAGCTTGCTGGTTATGGGAATACTGCTTATATATTCCCCCTGGATTTATTCTATGCTCATTCACAGGCAAGAAATATTCTATGCCTTATCATGGCAAAGTCATGTTGTATCCGATATGTCGGTTTTTGATCCGCTATACTATCACCTGATAGGTTTTGCCAGTACATTTTCCTACTTCGACCATTCAGCTCTCAGAGAGATCGTTCTGCAAAACAATTTGCTGGGTAATTGGAAGATATTATTGGTTGATACCGTAATGGTTGTGGTCGTTATATATTCTATCATCTATAATTTTAAACATGCATCAAAAGGGCAGGCAGGATTCCTGGCACTCATATTTTTCCCTCATCTTACTTTCTCAATCACAACAGATCTGATCCGCAACGCATGCGGGTCGATATTCTTCAGGTATCATTCGGCAATTTTTATCGGATTGATTTTGTATATGACGTTTCTGATATCCGATAAAATAATTCGAGCCAGGTATACCTATTTGATACTTTATCTGGCCATAATTATAATCAGTGTTGGTTCCATTTTCAGTATTACTAGGAACAGGTGTCTGTGGGTGGCTGAATGCAATCTGGTTATGTATGGTGCGGCTGAATTCTCAAAATCTGATTCTCCTCTGATAGTCACCGATTATGCTCAGCCTAATGGTCTTGGTATGGGTGAATTTGTAGTAACCCTTATTGAGAATAACTGGAAGAACCTGGATGTTCTTCGGGCAACTCCCGATATTTCAAACATAAAAGAGATGATTCCGAATTCCAGGTACTCCGAAGTATATGTTTATTATGCCTCCCGGGAACTGGTTGATACGCTAAAAATGCAATTGGGAGAGGATCATCTTATAAGAATGGAATCACCGGGTGCGGGCACTATGTGGAAAATTTTAAACTAAGACTTGTATATGCTTTCCCTGGTTTGTTTTCCGGTTATTATATCAAGAGTTGATCTGCAACAAGCAGATCGCAAACTAATCACAATAACTATTACACTTTTTATAAATGAGGCATTTACAGCACTTAGTCTTGTAATGTACAAAATACAGTATAAACAACTTAAATCTATTTGTTAAATATTAAAAAATCAAAACATGAAAACAAAAACTACACTCATTATTACAGCTTTCTTTATAGTAAACGCCCTTATCCTGGCCCAGGAATATCATGAAGCCGTTAAACTTCAATCACCGGATTTTGATCCATATGATTACTATGGCAACACGGTAAGTATTTCTGGTAACTATGCTATTGTCGGAGCTTCAGGCGAAACGGAAGATGCTTCCGGCGGAAATACAATGTCGGGAGCAGGTTCAGCCTATATTTATCAGCGCGATGCTGATGGGAACTGGAATGAAATTCAGAAATTAGTGGCATCCGACAGATACCTCCAAGATCATTTTGGGTCTGCGGTATCCATTTCCGGTAACTACGCTGTTGTTGGAGCGCCTGATGAAGATCATAATGCAACAGGCGGCTATTATATCAAATGTGCCGGTTCGGTTTATATATTCGAACGCGATGTTTACGGTAACTGGCAGGAAGTTCAAAAGATTGTGGCTTCTGATAGGAGTGAATGGGATTATTTTGGTGAGTCAATATCTATTTCAGGACATACTATTATTGTTGGCACTCCCTTCGAAGATCATAATGCCGCAGGAGAAAATGAAAAAACTAGTGCCGGAGCTGCCTATATATTTACACGCGATGTTAACGGTCACTGGAACGAAGTGCAGAAAATAGTAGCTTCTGACCGTGATGTACACGATTTTTTCGGATACTCAGTCGATATATCAGGAAATTATGCTGTTGTCGGAGCTTATCTGGAAGATGAAGATGAATCAGGGGAAAATACACTGGAAAATGATGAGCCGCTTATATTTTTGAGCTAACTGGTGATGGTACTTGGCATCAGCTTCAAAAAATTGTGGCTTCTGACAGGCATAGTAATAAATTTTTTGGCAATTCAGTAAGTCTGTCAGGTAATCATATAATTGTTGGTGCATATTACGATAATGTGCTTGATGGCAATGGTTTTTTAGCCGCCCTTGCCGGTTCTGCCTATATTTTCCGGCGTAACAACAGCGGAGAATGGAATGAAGTGCAGAAACTTGTGGCATCCGATAGGGCTAGTAACGATCATTTTGGTTATTCAGTGTGTATATCGGGCGATAATCTTGTTGTGGGGGCTCCATATGAAGATGAAGATGCAACAGGAGAAAATACCTTAGCCTATTCAGGTTCGGCATATGCATTCAGACGTAGTGGTGACGGTACCTGGAACCAGATCCAGAAAATTGTTTCCACCGAGAGAATACAGGGTGAATATACCGGAGTTTCAGTGGGTATAACCGGAAATTATGTTATTGCCGGAACCTTGGTATACGATAAGAGCACATCGGTTGAAAAAATAGACGATGAACCGGAAGCTGCTTACATTTTTGAAGCCTGCGATCCTTCCGGGAGTGCTGATCCGGACAACATTATTGAAAATGGCGATTTCGGAGACTGTATACTCTCCCCATGGTCGGTTTATAATGATCCGGATGCAGGTGTTACATGCGATGCCTTGCTTACAAACGGTAAATGTATCATGCAGGTATTTAATCCATCTTCAAGTTCTCAATACTGGGATGTACTATTAACTCAGGAACTCTCAGCCGCACAAATTGACCGACTTGAAAAGGATGCTACCTATAACCTTTCTTTCGATGCCAGGGCAATACATCCCAAAACATGCAGGATTTCATTCGAGAGAAATGAAGATCCCTGGACACCTTTACTGGATGAAATAGTAACTATTGGAACGGAAATGCAATCTTACTCTTATGAGTTTGTGGCTCATACTATCTGGTCGGCTATGGAACTAACCTTTCAGGTAGGAATAGATGCTACACCGGTTATATTAGATAATGTGCGTTTGGTGAAAGTTACGTCACCAACAATAAATAATGAAGTAAATAATATAGCTATAGGAATATTCCTCAATCCGGCATCGGATTATTTTGAGGTTAGCAGCGGAAAACTCGCTTCTATCAGCCTATATAACAGTCTGGGCAATCTGGTTAGAAAACTGAAAACCGACAACAATAATAACAGAATACCCGTAGCCGATCTACCCGATGGACTATATTTCATCGAAATCAGCTCAGGAAATACTGTATCGGTGCAACGGATTGTTATACAACATTAAAAATGAACTAAGGAAAACAGTATAAACATACTCGGACATGGCTTGGTGCTTCATTAGAGTCATTGTTGGCCTTGAGTATCAATAGGGCTTTTATTTCCCCATACTGATAGAATTGCCTAAAAAATAAATATCCTTCAGGAAATTCAAAACCAGCAGATTGAGGAATTAAGAGGATGAACATATAGGCAAGTAAAGCCAGATTATAACCATTAAATAACCTGAAAAACTGAACTGAAAGTAAAAAAGAAAGATAAAATCATTAAC
>CAYUAV010000076.1:0-10877 GCA_964442665.1 uncultured Bacteroidales bacterium | reverse complement strand
ATTTATTTAGCCATAATAATAACTTGAGTTAGTAGTTTAGTATATTTTAACTCATTCTAAATTTTACATACTAAGGGTTACCTATAGCACAATCTTCTCCGGCCAGGGCTCCATTTCAGAGGTTCCCCATAGCTTGCCAATATAATTAATTGAAAAGAAATCCTCAAAAGCATGCAACCAATAGGTGCCCCGGTCGGTAAGTTTAATGTGTTCTCCATCATCTTTTAAAAATCCCAGCAAAGCCAGTTGTTTCATGTATTTGCTGTACACTTCATCAAAGTCCCTGTTGAATCGTTTGCTGAATTCACTCTTACTGAATTGTGTTTCATAGATTCTCCAGTACAGCCAGCCGGCCATTTGCATTTTCCGGGTGAGATCAATCGATAAGGCTATTGCATTCGAGTTTTTATTCATTGCAGCTATATACTCATTTATATTAAAGGTATTCAGGTAAAAAACATCTTTCAGATAACTGCCACCGCTGGCACCCAATCCAACATATAGGGGTATCGCAACAGAACAGTATTTTTCTGTTCCTTTCCGGGTAAATGCCCAAACCGAACTTCTTTCATATCCTGCATTATAAAAAGAATCTTCAATGATGCGAAGCATTTTTCTTCTTCTGAGAATGGTTTGTAATCCAATACGTTTATTATTATTAAATTTTGTATAGGGAAAACGGAATAACGGATATGCAGCTACCTGGTCGATACCCAATTCAATAAGGTCGCAACAGGTTTGTTTAATTTCTGTACAGGTCTGATCAGGCAAAGCAAAAATTACATCGGCATTCACACATTCAAAACCATTTTCTAATGCCCGGTGAATAGCTTCTTTGGCTTCATTTGCGCGGTATGGCCTATGCAGGGCTTTCAGATGCCTGTCCTGTAGTGCCTCAATACCAATACTCAGGTATTTTGCGCCTAAGGCATCAATCAGCCTCAAATTTTCCTTGCTTAAATGATTGGGATGACTCTCCATGTGAATGCCGCATTGCATATTAAGCTTATCATATATACAGCGGAGTATATCGTCAAGTCCTGAACGTATCATGGTAGTTGGCGTACCTCCTCCGATATAAAAACTTGTAACAGGTGTATTGCCCATAATGTCAGAATATACACTGATCTCTTGTTTTACAGCCTGAGTATAGGCTTTTGCTTTATCGGGCTTATAAAGTTCTTTGTTGTATGGACAATAGGGGCAAATCTGATCGCAAAAAGGAATATGAAGGTAGATGCCAATTTTATCGATTTCACGTAACTTATTTATTAATTCCGCAGGAGAAGGTATTTTTCTGCTGAAAGCAATCTCTTTCTTTCCGGTGAAAATCTTTCCCATTTGTTTTCTGATACTATCTTTAAGCATTTTATTTCCGTGCTTTTATTATTGTGCTTTATAGGTGTACGTGCAGTATTTACTTGCAAGTTTTTTCAATATAAGCTTTATAATAATATAAAAAATCAATTGCTTCTTCTTTGGCTACTTCAATATATGTGTCGGTTAAAATACTTGGTCCCAACAGGCATTCCTGGTAATATTCAACACGATACAAATCGTTCTCCTTCGTAAATTTATAATGCCCCTTCGATGAACGAAGTTTCGGTATTATATCCATGTTATTAGTGCTCGAGATTAATTCAAATGAAATGATTCCATCCTCCCGGCTTAGGCTGCGATGCCAGACTGACTTATTTTCAAAAATAATAAACCGCCGGTAAACATAGGCAATCTCATTCCAGTCAGACCCCTGCCTGACTAATTCTACCGATTCGGCACCGTCGGCAAGAAATTTGGCATATTTGAAATTATAAGCAATATCGATCAGACAATCGACTTCTGTTTTTACAAGGAAACTTCCCAGAAAAGTGTAAGATGAGTCTGCGAATGAAAAATTATACCGAATAGTATTATCATCCTGCCCCCTGGCTAAAACCACCAGAAAGAATATACTTACTATAACAGTCAATTCCTTTTTCATTCAATTTTAATATCAACAAAAAATCCTATTAAAAATATTTAAGGGCATTGAATATAGCTGAAGGCTTTAAATTAAGAGTTTGATTGATTTCAGCATAGCTAAGGTATCCACATTCGTCGCAAAGTTCCGGGTTTCCGGGATACCGGCAACAATCAAAAAATTCTCCATCTTCGTATACCTTACAAATAGCCTGCGCCTTTGCCCAGTCGTTTCTGATGGCAGATAGTAACCCAGCCCTTGAGTTTAATATTTTATAGTTTTTCTTAAGTTTTATAAGATCAGCCAGGATTTTATTTCTCTCTTCACGCTCAATGAACAAATCATCATAACCATAGTACGGTGTATGAAAATAAAAAAATACGCCTTTAATTTTATTAATTCCCTGTATAAATCTGCAAAAGTCTTCTATTTCACCTTTATTAATAGTATTAATGGTATAATTGATATAAAGTGAAGGATGACCGGATTGCTGAATGTTTTCAATAATCCTGTCGAATGATTTCCCTCGCAAATAATCGTTTGTGGCCTTTAGGCCATCCATGCTGATAAAGACTGTGTCGGCAGTTGTATTGAGCGGGCGGGTTCCATTGGTATAAATCACAGTGGCCAGATAACCCTTTTTCTTGGCATAAATAATAATATCTTCCAATGTATATGGTTGATCTTTCCACAAGAATGGTTCTCCCCCTTCAAGATACAAACAACGTCCGCCTTGCGAGTAAAACGTATCAAGTGCCGTTACAACTTCATCATAACTTAGAGCTTTAACTTCTCTCTGAATAATTCTGCACTGTTTACATTTCAAATTGCATTTATTATGCAACACGATCCCGCAAATCAAAGGAGTTTTCTTCTTTAATAGTTGATGACCAATTACATATTTTATCCCAAATAAAAGATGTCTCATTTGTTTTATTCTATGATTTTTCCGTTGAGAAATCTCGATATTCCGACATGGCTTTCTCTGCTATATCGACAACCAGGTTACGAGGTAATAAACGTGCCATAAAAATTTGAGACTTATTGAGGAAACCCGGCACTACTAACCTTTCCCCTTTCATCATCGTTTTATAGGCAATTTTCGCAACTTTCTCAGCATCCATGTTTCTTAGTAGAAAGTTTTTCGAGTCTTTCTTATTTACATTACCACCAAATTCGGTTTTAGTTCCTCCGGGACATAAAACTGATACCGTTACTCCGGTTCCTTTAACCTCGGCAGCAAGGGCTTCCGACAGGCTTAATATATAGCTTTTGGCAGCACAATAGGCCGCACAATAGGGCCCGGGAATAAAAGAACCTGTCGATCCGATATTTAATATTTTTCCGCTTTTTCTCATAAGCATTTGAGGGAGGATCAGCTTTATCAGCTTTGTAAGATTGATTACCTGAAGATTAAGCATACTGAATTCCTGCTCCCAGTTTGTTTCAGCAAAGTGGCCAAAAACTACAAAACCAGCATTATTAATAAGGTATTCAACTGATATATTCTTTTGATTAATTTTTCTAAGAATTTCTTCAGGTGCATAGTTTTCACTAAGATCAATGGGAATAATCAGTGATTTAATATTGTACCTTTCTTTCAATTGCGCCGATAATTCTTTGAGTTTTTCTTCTCTTCTTGCAACTAAAATAATATTGTGATTTTGCTTTGCAAATTGTATGGCCAATTCGTAACCGATTCCACTTGATGCACCTGTAATTAAGGCATATTTCATAGATTATTGGTTAAGTTTTGCACTTTATTAATTACTCAGTATACTATGAATTGTTTCGTGAAATCGTAATGTAATCAATAAACTTATAAAAAAGAATTAAGTAAAACAGGTATGCAGATAATAATTTACATTTATCATAATAAACATTTACACTCTTAACTGATTAAATACAGGTATTTTGAACAGAATTATTCAAATTAAAATAGCCAGACTGAATATTTATTAAATCTTTTTAAAAGAGTTAACAGCAGCATAATGAAGAAAGTACTCCTTTTAATTATATTTGCATCCGTTTTAAAAAAGTATTAACTTTTAGTAAGAAATTATATAATTCTAATTCGTTTTAACTATGGAGAAAATTTATGGAATGGTGCCGTTTATGGCGCTCATCGGGTCGATACTGGCGCTGGTATTTGCCTTTATATTTTATAAAAGTATGATGAAACATTCGGAAGGTACTGACCGGATGAAGGAAATTGCGAAATATGTCCGTGAAGGGGCTATGGCTTATATAAGGCGTCAGTACACAGTGGTAAGTTATGTTTTTATTATCCTGGTATTGATACTGGCATTTCTGGCATACATGGGGGTTCAGAATCCGTTTGTACCTGTGGCCTTCCTCACCGGAGGTTTCTTTTCGGGCCTTTGTGGATTCCTGGGTATGAAAACCGCTACAAATGCTTCAGCCCGTACGGCCAACGGAGCCATCCAGTCGTTGAATAAAGGACTTCAGATCGCATTCCGAAGTGGTGCGGTAATGGGACTTGTGGTTGTGGGTTTTGCCGTGCTCGATGTTGCCATGTGGTACCTGCTGCTCGACCGGGTAATATTTACCCCCGAACACCTGGAAACCGGTGCCAGATTTTTAGGACTCTGGTTTGTCCGTCCGGAAACCACCCTTCATGAAAAATATATAGAAATTACTGCCACCATGCTTACCTTCGGTATGGGAGCTTCCACCCAGGCGCTCTTTGCCCGTGTAGGCGGGGGTATTTATACAAAAGCCGCCGATGTGGGCGCCGACCTCGTAGGCAAGGTTGAAGCCGGAATTCCCGAGGACGACCCGCGTAATCCTGCTACTATTGCCGATAATGTGGGCGATAACGTAGGCGACGTTGCCGGAATGGGCGCCGACCTCTACGAATCGTATACAGGTTCCATTTTAGCTACGGCTGCCCTGGGTGCTGCCCTGGTTTCGGGTAAAATAAACCAGATACAGGCTATTACGGCACCAATGCTGGTTGCTGCCATAGGTATTATTCTTTCGATCATCGGAATTTTCATGGTACGTACCAAAGAATCGGCCACACAAAAAAACCTGCTGCGGGCCTTGTTCCTCGGAACTTTTGGCAGTTCAGTCCTTATACTTTTTGCCGTAGCGGCACTTGCCGCCTTTGGCTGGATTACCTGGGGTATATTCGGATCGGTCGTAGCCGGATTACTTGCAGGGGTAATTATCGGGCAGGGCACCGAATATTTTACTTCCGATGAATACGCTCCTACAAGAGGAATTGCACGACAAGCCCAACAGGGTCCGGCCACCACTATTATTGATGGTATTGCCGTAGGTATGTATTCGACCTGGATACCGGTTCTTACCATAACTGCGGGAATTATAGCCGCTTTCGGATTTGCAGGTGGTTTCAGCGACTTTGCCATGGGTGTTTACGGAATAGGATTTGCCGCTGTAGGAATGCTGTCAACGCTGGGTATTACCCTGGCAACCGATGCCTTCGGGCCCATTGCCGATAATGCCGGTGGAAATGCCGAAATGTCGCAGCTTCCGAAAGAAGTCCGTGAGCGAACCGATGCCCTCGATATGCTAGGTAATACAACTGCCGCAACCGGTAAAGGTTTTGCTATCGGATCGGCCGCTCTGACAGCTATGGCATTGCTTGCTGCCTATATGGAAGAGGTGAGGTTGTGGCTCGGAAAGTCTATCGAACACGGACAGGATTTCCTGGCGTCGACCGGAGCCGCCAGTCTGACATCAGCTTCTATTAATGATTTCGTCGATTACTTCAACCTTTCTCTGTTTAACCCGATGCTGCTGGGGGGAATGTTTATCGGCTCCATGATGGCCTTCGTATTCTGTGCCATGACCATGAAAGCCGTAGGCCGCGCTGCCGGAAAAATGGTCGATGAAGTACGCCGCCAGTTCAGGGAAATAACCGGAATTATGGAAGGTACGGCAACTCCCGAATATGCCAAGTGTGTTGCCATATCGACAAAAGGAGCACAGCGCGAAATGATGGTACCCTCACTTTTGGCCATTGCGGTGCCTATTACCGTGGGTCTAGTACTGGGCGTTGCCGGCGTTGTAGGACTGCTTGCCGGAGGACTGGTTACAGGATTTACCCTGGCCTGCATGCTGAATAATTCAGGCGGAGCGTGGGATAACGCCAAAAAATTCATTGAAAAAGGAAATTACGGCGGTAAGGGTAGCGATGCTCACAAAGCCGGTGTCGTCGGCGATACGGTGGGTGATCCCTTTAAAGATACTTCAGGCCCTTCATTGAATATCCTGATCAAACTGATGTCGATGGTATCGGTTGTTATGGCCGGTCTTACGGTTACAATGAGTTTGTTTTAACATAATTTTATGATTCATAAAAAAACCGGCCGTCATGCCGGTTTTTTTTATTCCGGGATTCTTTTGAGATTTTTACAGGCTAAACCCTAACACACCTTATATTCAATTTCCGGCCTTTCCTTAAGGTAAGTAATCAGCTCATTGGTTACTGTAACCGAAGTATTCCGGGAGAACAGATCAACTGATATTCCCTCAGCCTCATCGTAAATGGAGAATTTCACCTGGGCTTTACCCGAATTCTTACCTGCCTGCTCCATGATCTCATTGATGATCTCTTCACTTACATCATTAAGCGACATACGAATAGAAAGGCTGTTGACAATTTCGTCGCGTGCATTGTTAAGAACCGTCATAGCCTTTACCCTGAATTCCCATATATCGGCATCCTTCTTCCAGGCATTGCGCTGAACCGATCCCTTAACCAGCAATGAATAGCCTTCGAACATATATTTCCGGAAATCTTCATATTCTTTACCAAACAATACGAACCGATACGAATCGGTATAATCTTCAATGGTCATCGATCCGTAGGGACGGCCATTACGTGCCGTCAGGTGGTCGACTTTGGTAACCAGACCGGCCACAGCCAGCTCGCGGTTTCGCAGCTGATCGATCTGCTGAAGTTCAGCCAGTGTACAGTTGGTAAAATTTTCAATTTCAAGTTTATAATCATCCAGCGGATGCGATGAGAGATATACACCTATCAGCTCTTTCTCCTTATTAAGCCGGTATAACGGAGCCCATGGCTCACCCTGCGGAACATCCGGTTTATTCTTTTTCTGGTAAGTTGTATCCGTATCGAACAGTGTATTCGTTTGCTGGGTTTTCACCAGGTTTCCGTATCGTAACAGCTGATCGATAAATGTATTATTTTCCTTATCGGTTATAAAAAACTGATGCCGGTCAATGGTGCCAAAACTATCAAACCCCCCTGCCATAACCAATGCTTCCATGCTTCTTTTGTTTACCGTTGCAAGATTAATCCGTTCGGCAAAATCAAAAATATCTTTGAATATTCCCCGCTTATCACGTTCCTCAATAATATGCTGTACGGCCGATTCACCAAGTCCTTTGATAGCCGCAAGCCCGAAACGGATGTTGCCGTTCTTGTTAACCGTAAACCGTGAATGACTTTCATTAATATCAGGTACAAGAACATGCAATCCCATGCGACGGCACTCTTCCATAAAGAAGGTGATCTTTTTGATATCGTTCAGGTTACGGCTTAATACGGCCGCCATAAATTCAGCCGGATAATGTGCCTTCAGATACGCCGTTTGATACGAAACATAAGCATAACAGGTTGAATGCGATTTATTGAATGCATAGTGGGCAAAGGCTTCCCAGTCGGTCCATATCTTATCGATAATTTTATCCTGATACCCGTTCTTCCTGCATCCCTCAACAAACTTTTCTTTCAGCTCATCCATCATCGATTTGATCTTCTTCCCCATGGCTTTACGCAGCGAATCGGCCATGCCTTTCGAAAATCCGGCAAGTTTCTGGGAAAGTAACATCACCTGCTCCTGGTATACGGTTATGCCATAGGTGTCTTTCAGGTATTCTTCCATCTCGGGCAGATCGTATTCTATTTTTTCCCTGCCGTGTTTACGCCTGATGAACGAAGGAATATATTCCATGGGGCCGGGCCTGTAAAGGGCATTCATGGCAATCAGATCTTCGAAGCGGTTTGGTTTGAGGGCACGCAGATGTTTCTTCATTCCGGGTGATTCGAACTGAAAAAGGGCGGTAGTCTCTCCCCTGCTGTACAATTCGAAAGTTTTCGGATCATCGGGAGGTATCGAATCAATGTCAATTTCTATTCCTTTTGAGAGCTTTACATTTTTAACCGCATCTTTAATGATAGAAAGTGTTTTGAGCCCGAGAAAATCCATTTTCAGCATACCCACCGACTCAATATGCTTCCCGTCGTATTGCGTAACGAACAACTCCGCATCTTTGTTTGTGCATATAGGTATATGTTCTTCCAGGTCTTCCTTTCCAATGATAATGCCGCAGGCATGAACACCAGTCTGTCTTACCGAACCTTCAAGCACTTCGGCATATTTTAGGGTCTGTGCAACCAGCGGGTTAGAGTTTTGTTTTTCCAACATTAGTTCGGGAACTTCCTCATATGCTTTTTTAAACGACGTTCCGGGCCTTTCGGGAATGAGCTTTGCCAGGCGGTCGGCTTCGGAAAGTTCGAGTTTTTGCACACGGGCCACATCACGAATGGCCATTTTGGGAGCCATGGTTCCGAAAGTGATAATATG
Organism: uncultured Bacteroidales bacterium; assembly: GCA_964442665.1. GTDB lineage: Bacteria > Bacteroidota > Bacteroidia > Bacteroidales > UBA10428 > UBA10428. The sequence goes on along the minus strand of CAYUAV010000076.1, from coordinate 2,315 downwards.
AGCTACACGTTTTTCGCCATACTTGTTCACAACCCATTTCAGAACCTTATCCCGCCCGTCTTCATCGAAATCAATGTCGATATCAGGCATTGAAATACGGTCGGGATTAAGAAAACGTTCAAACAGGAGATCGTATTTTACCGGGTCGATATCGGTGATACGCAAACAATAGGCTACCGTTGAACCAGCCGCAGATCCTCTGCCCGGTCCAACCGCAACATCCATTTCGCGCGCTGCACGGATAAAATCCCAAACAATGAGAAAATAAGCAGGAAAGCCCATGGATTTGATCGTATCCAGTTCAAAATCGATACGGGTCTGAAGTTCATCATTTATTGTATTCCCCCAGCGTTTTTTTGCCCCTTCGTATACCAGGTATTTCAAATAATCGGACTCAAGCTTTACGCGAAGGGCTCTTTGGTATCCGCCAAGACGTTGATACGCAGCTTCGCTAAATTCATTGACCAGTATCTCTTCAGTATATTTTTGCTGATATTCATCGAGCGTTCCGAAATCCTCAGGGATTGGAAATTCGGGCATAATTGGGGGTGAGTTGAGCTTATATTCTTCTATCTTTTCAACAACCTTATAGGTATTCTCCAATGCTTCAGGAATATCGGCAAACAAACGACGCATTTCATCCTGGGTTTTCAGCCATTCCTGACGCGTATACCGCATACGGTTCGGATCGTCAAGGTCTTTTCCCGTGCTGATGCAAAGCAGCCGGTCGTGGGCCTCGGCATCTTCCTCATTAATAAAATGGACATCGTTTGTAGCTACGATCAGCGTATTAGTTTCCTTACCAAGTTTAACCAGTTTTTCGTTCACAAATACCTGGTCCTGGTATACCTCCCGGTCAATCTGTTCATCTCCCGAAGGATGTCTTTGCAGTTCAAGATAAAAGTCGTCTCCAAATATCGATTTATATGTATTCAGTGTTTTCCTGGCCTCGTCGATGCCTTCCTTGCGCAATACCGACGAAATTACGCCATGAATACAAGCTGACAGGGCAATGAGTCCTTCACTGTGTTCCCTCAACAAATCCAAATCGATACGGGGTTTATAGTAAAAACCTTCGGTCCAACCGTACGATACAAGCTTCACGAGATTGTGATACCCGGTGCTGTTTTTAGCCAGCAGGATCAGATGTCGTCCTCCGCCGTCAATTTTGTCTGATTTATCGAAACGTGAGCGATGGGCCACATACACTTCACAACCCAGTATTGGTTTAATGCCCATTTTATGGGCAAGATTATGGAATTCCTTGATCCCGAACATGCTGCCATGATCGGTGACAGCAAGAGCTATCATGCCATCAGCCTTGGCTTTTTCAATCAGTCCCTGTATATCAGCAGCTCCGTCGAGAATGGAATATTGAGTATGCACATGCAGGTGCGTAAAGGGTACCGACGTTTTAGTCTCTTCCTTTGACTGATTACTTTCTTCAATAACGGTGCTCTCAGCAACAGCGGTATCAAAATTCGATTCGATTGTTATTTCAGCGGGTTGTATAAGATCCGGATTAACACTTCTGAAATTTTCGATAAACCCCGTTTCCATGCCATATTTTACAGGATCAACAATTCCTAATCGCAACAGTTCCAGGAAACAACGAGCTGTAGCAATAACATCGGCCATGGCATTATGCGCCTCATCAAACCCTTCCGAAAAAAGCTTTTGATGCAATTCGGACAGGTTGGGCCATTTGAACTTTCCTCCCTTTCCTCCCGGAAGCGCACAAAATATTGTACTGTCTTCCATTGTGTCAATGGTATTTATCTTAAGGAAGCGGGTTTTAATTTTTTTCCGGAGATATTCGGCTCCGACTATGCTTATATCGAACCCGATATTATGTCCTACAAGGAACTGAGTTTGCTCCAGTGTTTTATTTAATTCTTCCAATACCCAATGCAAATCTTTCCCTTTTTCCATAGCCTTTTCGGTGGAAATACCGTGCACCTTTTCGGCAGCATAGGGAATGGTATAACCCTCGGGCTTTACGATAAAACTTTTTGCTTCAAGCAACTTGCCGTTTTCATCATGCAGCTGCCAGGCAATTTGCACCATTCGCGGCCAGTTTTCGAAGTCGGAAAGCGGTGCTTTGTAATTTTTGGGTAAGCCGGTCGTTTCGGTATCGAAAACGGTTTGATGACAACTATTCACTCTTACACCAACGACCAGAGCATTTTGGATGCTCCTCATGCTGACCTGAGACGTGCCCGTTCAGCTGCTGTCTCACAGATTCCTACAACTACTGGTGCTGCTAAAGCTGTTGGAAAAGTTGTGGCAGAAAAAGCCAGAGAAAAGGGAATCAC
>CAYUAV010000075.1:0-10931 GCA_964442665.1 uncultured Bacteroidales bacterium | reverse complement strand
ATTCCGATTTTGACGTATCTATCTTCGGAAATAGTGAATCCAACCCCTCAAACAATCTCAGATCAATGGAATCGACCATTTTTCTGTATCCTGATGTGTCAGGATGAAGACCGTCATTCTGATAGGATGATAGAAGACTTGCAGTATCCGCCGGATTACGCAATATCAAATCGAAATCGATAACCGCATCAAAACGGCCGCTGTAACGGATCCATGCGTTGACCTTATTTCTGCATGCTTCACTATATTGATTATAGTAACCGTTACCTTTAAATGGTGAAATAGTAGCACCATAAATCCAGATACCTCTTTCATGAGCGGAGTCGATCATCATCTTGTAGGCATCAATAAGCCCATTGGCAATCGTGGTTGCCTTACCAGGGGAGTTGACCCCACCGATATCATTAACTCCTTCAAAAATGATCGCTGAACGTACGCCAAGTTGGTTAAGAATGTCCCGTTCATACCGGCTAATGCCGGATGGTCCCAAACATTGCTTAAGAACGCAGTTCCCGCCTATACCCAAATTGAGAACACCGACCTGTCCGGTCAAGGGATGAGCAAGAAATCGTTCTGATAACAAATCCGGCCATCGGTTTTGCATGTTTGTTACCGAGCCTCGTCCATCGGTTATGGAGTTGCCAAGAATGGCAACGCAGTGAGTAGTTGGTGGCGCCAGTACATCAATTCCATTGATGACATACCAATGATCAGTCGTGACAGCACCGGTAAAGTCGGTTACTGAAGTATCGTTACCGGCTATCAGGTAAGAAGTTGTGCGTGATCCCGGATGCCCTGTAACATCCGCAGATGTTTGGCTAAAGTAGATAGTTATTGCTACATCCATTCTCGGTTCCAGATCGAAGGCAATCGGATCTGAAGTAATTGTACCCCCCGCATCCATAGTAACCTCCGGATTGCCGTCAAATTTCAATTCCTTGTTTGTTGTTACGTTAATGGCGTTTCCTCCGGCTGAGACGGCAATTTTAACACAATTCATGGTAACAGGGCTTGTGCTGAATTCATTGGAGAATTTTACCTGTAGCGTGTCTCCGCCGATTGAAATGCGAACTACCTGGCGTAATGAATTATTGGTCAGGTCCGGTGAAGGGGGCATATTATAAGGTTCCACAAGCTGTGGTCCCGTATTCCAGGTCCCTACCCATATTTTTGCCGGATCAGCTTTTGTCTGACCGAAAAGACTCCATGTACTCATTAATAGGCATGATGCAAGTATAGCTGAGTATAAATGCAGTGATTTTAAAAGTTTATTGTTAATCATGGTTATTGATTTATATGAATAGTATGTTTTTACTAATTTAATTCTTATTCTCCAAAGTTAAAATGTACATAACTAAATAATTAAGTTAAACTTCCCCTGCTCAACGCAGTCCCCGCCAGAACGAGGCAATCGGTCAGGTGCAGACTACGTCGATTTTAAAGATTTGTTTTTAAAGGAGCCGTTATCGATTCATTTTACAATGTACTTTACTTCCCTCGCATACGATCATTTGTGCCTGATGTAACAAAGCAGAGCAACGGCTTTTCTCATGTTAACTGAAGCCAGGATGTTGTCCGGGACTACAAACATTTAAATTCTATGGGCTTATCCCTGAGTGTAACTTTTCTTGGCCTAAAAAATTTTTACATGTTGGATCATGATTTTGTTTAAGCGGGAGCCTTCGGAGAGATACAGAAGTACCCTGCATTTTTTGTATCTTTCTCACCAAAAACTGTGCGATACAATGCCTGTGTTGGTAGTTCGGCGAATCGTTGTTCAATTTTTAAAAATAAACATATGAACAGATTAAATATCCATACTCTGAAAATCAAAACAACTATAAGAAGAACAAATCTCTGTCTGCTATTAGTCATTCCGGTCGTTTTTTTGTTCTGCGGTTGTGCTGATAATAAACAATCGAAGCAAGAGAATAAAATAAGTTCAACTAACGAAAACCGGCTTGAGGTTGCTGGTAATCAGATAATTAATCAAAAAGGCGATACCGTTTATTTACGGGGTTTTGGGCTGGGTGGTATGCTGCACATGGAGAATTTCATTGACGGATATCCTGCCAATGAAGAAGCCATGAGGGAAGGATTGCTGAATGTATTGGGGGAAGAAAAATACAATCTTTTTTTTGATAATTTTCTTAAAAGCTATTTCACCGAACCGGATGCAGAATACATACACAGCCTGGGACTGAACCTGGTTCGCATCCCCATCAATTATCATCTTTTTGAAGATGATATGAATCCCCGGGTCATTAAGGAAGGCGCATTTGAACACCTTGACAGGGTGATAGAGCTGTGCGCCAGGCATCAAATCTATACCATAATCGACCTGCATGCGTTACCGGGATTTCAAAACCAGCACTGGCATAGCGACAATCCTACGCATGTCGCCTTATTCTGGAAGCATAAGGACTTTCAGGACAGGGCGTTGCACTTGTGGGAAGTGATAGCCGAACGTTATAAGGACCAGCCATGGGTTGCGGGCTATGATCTGATCAATGAACCGGCAGACCCCAGCAATGAGAAAGTTTTTCCGTATTACAAACGCCTGTACGATGCGATTCGAAAGATCGATCCGTACCATATTTTGTTTATTGAAGGTAATCGTTATGCAAAGGATTTTAGTATGTTTACAGAAGTTTGGGATAATGTGGTATATACAAATCACGATTATGCGGCACCGGGCTTTGGTGGCGATTATCCGGGCTATGTCGGCGGGAGGTATGTTAACAGGGATACTCTTGAAAAGGATTTTGTTGAGAAAAGTACTTTTATGTTTACCCATAACGTCCCGGTTTGGGTAGGTGAATTTGGTCCTGTTTATACCGGTATTCCGGAACAAGATGAAATACGGTACCAGGTGCTTAAAGATCAACTGGCCTATTACGATAAATACAAGGTTAGCTGGTGCATCTGGTTATACAAGGATTTGGGACTTCAGGCTATTATGCATCAAAATGAAAATACTGCCTACATGAAACTGGTTTCCTCTTTCCTTTCCAGGAAGGATTCCCTCGGGGCTGATTCATGGGGATCAACTGATAAAAATATCCGGCAGGTGATAGCGCCAATTGAAGAGCTGTTTAAAAAAGAATTCCCCGAATATAATCCATACCCGGCCGGTCAGCAAAGGCATATCAGATTGCTGGTAAGGAATATTCTCATAGCAGAAGCGCTTGTGCCGGAGTATTGTAATTTGTTCAGGAATTTGTCCGAAGAAGAACTGATAGCACTCGCTCAATCATTTCGTTTTGAAAATTATGTAAAACGGGAGCGGCTGGAAGATATATTAACAGGACAGGAAGAGTAAGTGGAAAATGGACTGAAAAGACAGTTTTACAATTTACTGAAGATTAAAGAACCTTGTGAAGCAATGCATATAGTCAATGGTGATAAAACAAAACGCTGATAATGGCATTTCAAAAGCAACACAGTGTATCCTTACGAGTGAGCACCCTGAACGTCGCCATTGGCATAAGCGGGAAAGTCAGCAGTCATTGCAGAATTTGTCTTCTGATGAAAAAAACTTTATATTTAAAACACAATTATTGAAATAAAATTATTTAAATGAGAAAACAGATTCTTATACTTTTTTTAGGTAGCTGGGCACTTGTTTCCATGGCCCAAAACAAGGTTACCTTAGAAGCCGACCTGGCGAAAACACAGATCAGCAGACACATCTATGGCCATTTTGCCGAACATCTGGGGAGGTGTATTTATGACGGGATATACGTGGGTGACGATAATTCAAATATTCCTAATACGGACGGAGTCAGAAATGATGTAATAAAGGCACTTAAAGATATGAACATTCCTAACCTGCGCTGGCCGGGAGGGTGTTTTGCAGATACATATCATTGGAAATATGCCATTGGAACAAAAAGTGAAAGAAAGCCTATCGAAAATATAATGTGGGGGCATATTAGGGAAGATAATAGTTTTGGCACTCATGAATTCCTGAATTTTTGTGAATTAATAGGTGCTGAGCCTTATTTAGCCGTAAATATGAATTCCGGTACAGTACAGGAAGCTGTTGATTGGGTACTATATGTCAATCATCCCAATGGAACAAGCTATTTAACGGACCTGCGGGAAAAAAACGGACGTGAGCAGCCCTGGCATGTAACGTATTGGGGAATTGGCAACGAATCATGGGATTGTGGCGGTAATATGTCGGCAGACCATTATATCAACCTGTATAAGCAATTTGCTACAGCTATGACCGACTATTTTAATTCGGAAGAACTATTCAGGATAGCAGTTGGGCCCGGAATACCGGATTATGATTGGACAGAGAAGATCATGAAAAATATTCCTGCCAGACGTATAGAGGGTTTATCGATCCATCATTATGCAGTTAACTGGAGTAACAAAAGTTCATCCTATGATTTTTCGGATGAAGAGTATTTCATGACTATGGAAAAAGCCTGGTTTATGGAGGAATTCATCACCAGGAACAGTGAAATAATGGATAAGTACGACCCTGATAAAAGAGTGGCTCTAATAGTCGATGAGTGGGGTGGGTGGTATGATACCGATCCTGAAGGAAATGGAGCATTATACCAGCAAAATACCGTCCGTGATGCCATGATTGCAGGAATTACCCTTAATATTTTCAACAATCATGCGGATCGGGTCAGAATGGCTAATCTGGCACAAACCGTTAATGTGCTCCAATCGGTTATACTAACTAAAGGCGAAAAAATGATTCTTACCCCAACCTATTATGTAATGGAAATGTATAAAATCCATCAGGATGCCTTTTTAGTACCCGTTCAATTAACTTCGAACGATTTTATAATGGGAGATAAAAGGATCCCGGCTGTATCGGTTTCAGGTTCCATAAACAAGTCGGACAAATTGCATATTTCACTTACAAACATCGACAATAAAAATAGTCAGGAGGTAGAAATCGGTTTGAAAGGTTATAAAGCCAACCATGTAACCGGCAGGATATTGACTTCATCAAAAGTTCAGGATTGCAACACATTCGATAATCCCACAAACGTAACTCCGGAAATCTTTAATGAAGCAGATCTTTCAGGTGATAAATTAACGGTAAACATGCCACCCAATTCAGTGATTGTTCTGGAATTGACGGAATAGTGTCTTACCCTGAGAAACGGCTATATCATTTACAGCAAATATGTATAAAAAAATGATGGAGTAGCATGACTCTTCAGGGAGTAATTTAGACTCGAGATTTAAACGGAATTAAGCTCAGGAAATTAAATTATTTGTATCTTTAAACTTCATGGCATGTGTGGATAAAGCGATTAAGTGATTGACAACCGAAAGATGAGGTTTATCCTTACTGCATAATTATTTATTGTTTTTTAAGATAATGCAAATTTTAACTGAAATGAGAACGAAACCGAGAATGAAAACAGGCATATTAATGCTTATAGTGATCATGTATGTAGTACTTAATGCATTCGCACAGGAAGTACCTCCTTTCGTTTATGATGTTGAGAACACGGGGACAGATTGCACGAAGCCTCCCTTACCGACTATCGACGAGCTTCCGGTTATTGAACCGCTGCCTGACCCGTTCGAGTGGTCCGACGGAAGCGGCCGCGATACCACATTCGCCAGTTGGGAGCACCGGCGTAATGAGATCAAAGCTGAGCTCGAAAATTATGAGATCGGGCCCAAACCGGATCGTCCGGACACTATTAATGCAAGTTACGCTAATGACACACTCACAGTTAATATAACTGTAAATGGGGAAACGCTCACAATGACTTCGGCAATTACCCTTCCGGAAGGAGCAGGCCCTTTCCCTGCTATGATTATTATTACCCCCATATTACCAAATGATTCTATTATCAGTAGAGGTTTAGCTACCATTCCCTACGACTTTTCGCAGGTTATGGCATGGCAGCAGGTCCGTGGCAGTGAACCGATCAACAGGCTTTACCCAGATCTTACTTATATGGGTGCTTACAGTGCATGGTCGTGGGGAGTCAGCCGGCTTATTGATGGTTTGGAGCTGGTTTCAGGGGATCTCCCCATTGATCTGGAGCATCTGGCAATAACCGGTTGTTCCTTTGCCGGTAAGATGTCACTTTTTGCCGGAGCGTTCGACGAGCGTATCGCACTTACAATTGCCCAGGAATCGGGTGGTGGCGGTGCAGCAGCGTGGCGCGTATCGGAAACCCTCGAAGGCGTGGAAACCCTTGGCAATACGAGTCATGTCTGGTTTATGGAATCCATGTTCCAGTTTGCCGGCAAAAATGTTTCGAAACTGCCGGAGGATCATCATGAGTTAATGGCTATGGTTGCACCCCGTGCATTGTTTGTGCTCGGAAATCCGTCTTATGTTTGGCTGGCAGATGAATCCGGCTATGTTTCATGTGTGGCTGCGAAACGGGTTTGGGAAAATTTTGGAATCCCCGACAGGATGGGTTATTCTATTGTCGGAGATCATGACCACTGCATGCTCCCTGAAGTCGAGAGACCGGAGGTTCTGGCCTTCGTAGATAAATTCCTTCTTGGTGATACTCTCGCAAATACGGACATCACAACAAATCCGTACGATTACGTCATTCCTGAATACTGGACTGCCTGGTGGGGAACCGGAGTTCCGGAGTTCCCAAACCTGGACAGGGGGAACAGCGACGAGGTTTGGTTTGAAGCAGAATGTGCAACAGTGGGTGCGGCCTGGAATGTCAGACTTGATACGCTGGCTTCAAACGGAGCTTATGTTTGGCCAAAACCCGGGTTAAACAGTACTTCGGAAGCGCCCACCGATACAGGAGCTTTAATTACTTTTCCTTTTACCGTGCATACGGATACAACTTTTTACCTCTTCGGGCGCGTGAATTGTCCGACAATAAATACTGATACATATTGGCTAAAATTAGACGATGGAAATTTTAGCAGGATCTATGGTTTCAGATCAGACGGATGGAATTGGAAGGAATTAACCAACTTCAACCTGACAGCAGGCGAGCACACTGTTACCTTTGCCTATCGTACAGAAGGGATCAAACTTGATAAAATCTGCATCTCATCCTTTAGATATCCTCCGGGGGAAAAAGGTGAACCAGCCGAATTTGTCTGTATACCGGATACTACAACAAGATTTTATAGTGGAATAGATGTAAGGGATGCATCCGGCACATACAACCTAGGGCAAAACTATCCTAATCCTCTTAACAAGATTACAACTATCGCTTTTGAAATTCCTCGTAGTACCTATATTTCACTGAAAGTATATTCTGTTCTTGGCGAAGAAATTACAGAACTCGCCGGTAAGGAATATTCTGCCGGTAGGCATACTGTGAAATTTGATGCCCGAAACCTTTCCAGGGGTATTTACTTTTATGTGCTTAAAACTGACAACTTTTCGGCAAGCCGAAAAATGATCATACAAAATGAATAGTTAATACCTGTAAAATATAAAATTATGGTAAAGAAGGGACTGTCAATAAACCTGCTGAACAGTCCTTTCTTTTTATTTCAATAATTTATACAGTTTATATAAGAACTGTTAATGGAGTTCAGCAGCTGTTTTTACCATGGTGCATCCTCCTGATTAATTTGGGAACCTCAAACCGGTTCCGCGGGCGGACGGATATGAATATAAAACGCTTTTTTGTATATTGCTCATCAAAAAATCATACGATATAAAACATACAGCATTTTGCAGGTGGAACATTGTATGATATATTGAATAGAACAAAAAATACGAAAAGGACGGAAATATTATTTTAGAACGATTATTATCAAAACCTGCAGAATAAACCTTTAAATTAAAATAGTATGTCACGAACCATGAAATCAAGCTTTTCGCTGCGATTATTCTTTTTTGTTTTCATACTATCCTTTTTTATGGGATGTGAAAAAGAAACGGATGAAACCGAGACAAAGCCTGAACCTGTAATCGTAACGATTCATACGGATATTACCTATCAGACCATTGCCGGATTCGGAGGGGCAAACAGAATATGGGGAACGCAATTTTTAAAACCTGCTGAAGCAAAAAAAGCCTTTGGCACTGATGAGACAGATTTGGGACTGAGCTTATTCAGGGTGAGACTGGCATCTGATTCGACCGAATGGCCACTTATCCTTGAATCGGTTAAAGAAGCACGGAAATACAGTGCAAAAATTTTGGCATCGCCTTGGTCTCCTCCTGCTGATTTAAAGAGTAATAACAGTGATGTAGGCGGTTATTTGCTCCCGGAGAATTATGAAGCTTTTACGGATTATATCAATTCATTTGTGGCCTATATGGCTGCAAACGGAGTGGATATTTACGCTGTATCAGTTCAGAATGAACCTGATATACAGGTCTCTTATGAGTCCTGTGACTGGACGTCTTTCAGAATGATTAATTTTCTTAAGGACTATGGAAATCTTATTGAAACTAAAGTTGCTGCACCGGAGTCATTCAATTTCAATCCATGGTTCACCAACGATCTGTTAGAAGATGCCGGTGCTGCTGAAAACCTCGATATTGTGGCCGGTCATATATACGGGGGAGGACTGGGAACGTTTCCTTTGGCTGAAGAATCGGGTAAAGAAATATGGATGACGGAATATCTCCTGAATTTAAATACAGGCAATTCTGGTGCACCTTCATGGACTTCTTATGAAGAAAGTGAAATATGGGATGAGAGTCTTCAGATGCTGCACACTATTCATGAGGCAATGACGAATAACTGGAATGCTTATTTATGGTGGTATCTTCAGCGGTATTACTCTTTCATTGGTGATGGCGAACAGGGCACTGTCAATGGTGAGATACTTAAAAGAGGATATGCATTTTCTCAGTTTTCAAAATTTATAAGGCCGGGATTTGTGAGGGTAGATGAAAGCGCAAGCAAGTCAAACGATTTGGAAATTACCGCTTATCAGGGTAATGGCCGGATTGTGGTTGTTATTATCAACCCGGAATTTACTCCGGTAAATGATTTAAATATTAAGGTTCCCTCTGCATCTTCCGCTTCTTCCTATGTAACGTCCCTTTCATTAAACAGGGAGGAAAAAGAAGTCAGTCTATCCGATAGCAGTGTTGTGGTTAATATAATTTCCAAAAGTATCACAACAATTGTCGTAGAAGAATAGAATAAGGATAAACAGAGGCGAATCAACTTTACCTGAAACAATGGCGATTTAATATAAAATAAAATAATTTGACACACAATAAAGACTGCGGCGTTCATAGTTGCCAAATATAGTTGTACTATAAAGCCAAGACTACCAGACAACAGGAACACCGTATGAAACAGGTAGAATGGATCTGAAAGAGAAATACAAGGATGATGTAGCTGTGATTATGGCTAAGATTAATCATAACGGGGGAGATCTATGGGCAACCAAAGACAGGAAAATTTGTAAAGGAAGTCCTTTTGATACAAGAGATGTTGCCCTGATGCTTTTTGAACTAGGATTCACAAAAAAAGATCGTATTATTCAGGATATTGCTGACCTTATTTTTAGCACCTGGAAACAGGATGGACGATTCAGGATTTCCCCTTCCGGAGCTGTCTATCCCTGTCATACTATAGGAGCAGCAAGAGTTCTTTGTTATTTGGGATATTCAGATGATAACAGAATTCAAAAAACATTTGAATATTTATTGCAAGCTCAGCAGGAAGATGGCGGCTGGAAATGTAACAAGTATAGTTTTGGAAGAGGTCCGGAGACAAACCATTCCAATCCCGGACCAACATTGGAAGCATTGGACGCTTTCAGATTTACAGGTTTAGCAAATTCGGATAAGCGATTGGATAAAGCTGTTGATTTTCTTTTATGGCATTGGGAAACAAAAAAACCGATTGGGCCCTGCCATTATGGAATCGGCTCACTGTTTATGAAAACAGAATTTCCGTTTTTCCGATACAATCTGTTTTACTATTGTTATACCTTGTCCTTTTTTCAAAAAGCTCAGAAGGACTTACGGTTTAAAGATGCATTATTTCTGCTGAAGAAAAAATGTGTCGATGGAAAATTGATCATTGAAAATCCCAACCGGCAATTGGCCAGTATGGACTTTTGCCGAAAGGGACAACCAAGTGAATTAGCAACCATTAAACTAAAGGAATTGATGGTAAATATAAAAGAGTAAAAACTTCGTACAACTTGTAGTGTAAACTTTGTCAGGATTTATAGCAGGATAGAGCGTTATATCGCTTACCAAATCTTATGTAAACTTATAAGATAACGACGTGATAACTGTCACTGCTCAAGGCATCCGACTTTGTCGGCCAGAAATACAATCAAAAATAAACACTATGATGTAACTATCACGAAATAAAACCGTCATAAATAAAATAGTAATCATGAATCTGATCAAAAAAACTGCACGAATTGCCGGCCTGTTGTATTTTATTCTCGCAATAACAGGCGCCTATAGTCTAATGTATGTCTCATCAAAAATTATGGTGCGGGGCGATGCTGTTGCCACTGCAAGTAACATCCTTGCCAAAGAGTTTTTATTTCGTACGGGTATTGTAAGCAATCTTATCAGCAATACGATCTTTATATTTTTGGTATTGGTCCTGTACAGGTTATTCAGACAGGTAAATGAACAACGGGCCAAACTTATGGTTACCTTGGTGTTAGTACAGATTCCGATCGGTTTTCTTCTTGCGACATTTGAAATAGCTTCCCTTATGATTTTAAAGGGCGAAGTATTAAATGCACTTGAACCTGAACAGCTGCAGGATATGGCTATGCTCTTTCTCAGGCTTCACGGAAAGGGTATTTTGGTTTTGGAAATTTTCTGGGGACTTTGGCTTATACCTTTTGGCCAGTTGGTATTTAAGTCTGGATTCATTCCCCGTATACTGGGTATATTGTTAATTATTAATGGTATAGCTTATGTCATCGATAGTTTTACATTTCTGCTTTTACCCGGCTGTGGTGCATGGGTATCCAAAATTACTCTGGTCTTTGAAATGATGGGA
>CAYUAV010000074.1:0-10961 GCA_964442665.1 uncultured Bacteroidales bacterium | reverse complement strand
CCGCCATTATTTTACGATTTAAGGTAAAATCCCAATTAAAACCAATAATTACCCTGGGAATTTTTCTGGGTGCCGCTACAATAATCATGGGATTCGTCAGTGGTACGTTTTTTGGAATAAATCTGGTCGATGCCAAAATACCCTGGCTGAAACAAGCAAAAAAATTCATGCTCGATACCAACCAGCTTATGCTGTTATCCTTTGGAGTTGGTTTTGTTCAGACTATTTTCGGAATGGGCATTAAAGCTGCCAATAAAGCCATAAAGTATGGTTTTGTTCATGCAATCTCAACGATTGGCTGGATCGTATTCATACTGAGTGGGGCTATTCTTCTTGGATTAAAACACTTCGATATCATTACGCCTGTTCAGCTTAAAACAACATTAATTATTATTGGAGCAGTTACAGGCTTTTTTATCTTCTTTGTTAACAGTCCGGGGAAAAATCCATTTCTCAACTTTGGCCTTGGTATATGGGATACATACAATATGGCATCAGGCCTGCTGGGTGACCTGCTTTCCTATGTACGATTATTTGCCCTCGGAATTTCAAGCGCCGTACTGGGAAATGTATTCAACCAGCTTGCATTCAGCTTAAGTCCTGATATCATTGTTGTCGGACAACTTGTTACCCTGATCATATTGTTGTTCGGACATAGTCTCAATCTTTTTATGGCAGCTCTCGGCGCGTTTGTACACCCATTACGATTAACTTTTGTTGAATTTTTTAAAAATGCCGGGTTTGAAGGAGGAGGCAAAAAATATGATCCCTTCAGAAATACTGTGAACACTCAATTATCAGAATAATATATGTTTAATATAAATTATAAATAACTATGGAACCTATTATTTTAGCTTATATCGGACTTGGAATTATGGTGGGATTATCAGGTGTAGGAAGTGCCTATGGTGTGTCGATTGCAGGAAATGCTGCCATTGGTTCAATGAAAAAAGATCCCGAATCGTTCGGTAATTATATGATACTTTCTGCGATGCCCAGTACACAAGGTTTGTATGGTTTTGTCGGATTCTTCGTAATGCTTAATACAATTAAAGCCACTGCAGATATGAACTGGACGATTGCGGGTGCTGTTTTCGGAGCAGGCCTGGCATTAGGACTTGTGGGCCTTTTTTCAGCCATTCGTCAGGGACAGGTTGTGGCAAATGGTATTGCAGCTATCGGATCGGGCTTCAAGGTTTTTGGGAACACGCTTATTCTGGGTGTATTTCCTGAATTGTATGCTATTCTGGGTTTGCTTGCCACTATTATGATCAATACCGCTATAGCAGGATAATTCATATATTTATAATAATCTGTTAATCCTCCCAAAAAATTTATAATTTTTGGGAGGATTTTTTATTCAATATTATGGTCGATTATTTACTTTTTATACTCTCAATTATTATTATCATTCTGGGATTTATCGGTTGCCTCCTGCCTATTCTTCCCGGTCCGCCCTTAAGTTTTATCGGAGTTCTTATTGTACATTTTACACGTTTTGCCGATTTTTCTCCCGGTATATTATTATTTCTCGGGGCCCTTGCACTTGTCGTTCAAATAATTGATTATGTTGTTCCGGCATGGGGTACCAAAAAATTCGGAGGATCAGGGTATGGTGCCTGGGGCAGTATTCTTGGACTTATTGCGGGTTTGTTCTTTTTACCCGCTTTGGGCCCGTTCGGTATAATAACCATCCTTGGCGGACCCTTTGTCGGTGCTCTTATTGGAGAGAAAATTGCAGGCAAAGATTCAGAAAAGGCTATGAAAGCTGCATTTGGATCTTTCATAGGATTTCTGGCCGGTACTTTGATGAAACTCGCCAGTTCAGCGATCATTACCTTCTATTATGTGAGGGAAATACTATTAACAATCAGAAGTTAGCGATGCTTAAAACTGCTATTATCTTTATATTGATCATCCCCGGATTTGTAAAGCCTTCAATTAAAAACGATAGCTATTACAGCTATACGCTGGATAATTTTCGTGATGCAACTCCTTTTCTTGAGAAAATTGACATATCAAATCCCGATAAGGCCCGGCTGAATGCTGTAATTTTTTATCTGACGAATGAAATCAGAGCTAAAAAGAAGCTCAGCCTGCTCGACTATGAAAAGAGACTTGAGGAGAGCGCTACTATACATTGTAACAGCATGGTTGAATATCACTTTTTCGATCATATCAATCCGAAGTCCAAAAAACTGCGAACTCCAAACGACAGGGCATTATATGTCGGAATCCGGAATCCCTATCTGGCTGAAAATATTATAGAAACATTTGTACTGCAGTATACTGCCGGAAAACCCGTTTTTACCAGGGAAAAAGGAATTTTCCGGTACAAACGGGATGGAGAACCAATCCAGCCTCATACCTATCTGAGCCTTGGTGAAGCATTACTGGATGGCTGGATGAATTCGTCCCACCACAGGGAAAATATACTATCCACCAAGGCTATACAGATGGGATGCGGAACAGCCTTTTATCTGAATGAAGATTTTAACAACATGCCAACTGTAATTGCTACACAGAATTTTCAATTGTATGAAACAGCCAGAATAGAGCCCTGACCGACAGAGGGCATGAGAATTTGTAATACCAGGTTAAACCTGTAATTCAGCAGTAACCAACCTGACCTTGTTGGTGTGTGCACGCAGTACTCTGAGATTTCTTCCGGCAACTGTTTTTCCATCAAGGGTCTTGATAGCTTCCATAGCTTCCTTTTTATTGGCCATGTCAAGAAAGCCAAAACCCTTTGATTTACCGGTTCGCTTGTCGCGAATGATCTTAATAGCATCAACTTTCCCGATTACTTCGAAAATCTTTCTTATCTCGTCTTCACCGAGAGAGTAATTGATATTGCCCACATAGATTGTCATATCGGTAAATTTGAAATGATTAACAAAAACAAGTTAATAAAATAATTCCTCAAATAATAATTTTAACCGAAGAAATTGGCAATCAATTATATCAAAACCTATCCAACCAATGTTGCAATCATGATCGCTTTAATGGTATGCAATCTGTTCTCGGCTTCATCAAAAACAATGGAATTTGATGATTCAAATACTTCGTCGGTAACTTCCATGGCGGTAATACCGAATTTAGCATGAATTTCGCGGCCTACTTTTGTCTCCAGGTTATGAAATGCAGGAAGACAATGCAAAAATTTAACATCCTGATTACCTGTTTTTTCAATAACCGAACTGTTTATCTGATAGGGCTTTAGCAAACGAATACGCTTTTCCCATACCGATTCAGGTTCACCCATTGAAACCCATACGTCAGTATACAGGAAATCCACATCTTTAACGGCTATTCCCAAATCGGAAGTAAGCATGATCGAACCTCCCGATTGGCCTGCAATTTGTTTGCACTGAGCAACAAGCTTATCATTGGGCTGACATGCTTTGGGAGCTGCTGCCCTGAAATCCATTCCAAGTTTTGCCGCGCCAACCATAAGCGAATTGCCCATATTATTGCGGGCATCGCCCAGATAACAAAACTTAATCTTATTTAACTGTTTATCACTATGTTCAACCATTGTCATAAAATCGGCCAGTATCTGGGTCGGATGAAATTCGTCTGTTAATCCGTTCCATACGGGAACTTCTGCAAATGCAGCCAGTTCTTCGACAATCTCCTGTGCATAACCCCGGTATTCGATTCCGTCATAAAGTCGTCCCAGTACCCTTGCTGTATCTTTCATCGATTCCTTATTACCTATCTGGGTTCCCGATGGTCCTAAAAATGAGACATTGGCACCCTGATCAAACGCAGCAACCTCAAAAGCACAACGTGTTCTTGTTGAGGTTTTCTCGAATATCAAAGCAATATTCTTACCCTTTAAAAGTTGTCTCTCAGATCCCGCTTTTTTATCTTTCTTCAGTTTTTTTGAAAGATCTAATAAATACAGAATCTCCTCAGCACTGAAATCCATAAGCTTGAGAAAATTTCGGTTTTTTAATGAAATAGCCATAGGTCTGATTTTTATGTGTCATTTATAGGTCTCAAAATTAGTATGCTTTTCTTCAACAAGGAATGATGAATATCATTTTTTGTATAATTATGCTATGAAAATGTAAATAAATTCATTCCTGCTTCCCATTATGTTTTGATTGGAAATTAATGTAACTTAATCCTGAATAATGTGCCTTAGGTCAAATAGAACAGAAATATTAACAACTAGTTACAAAGTGCTGCGTATATTTGGTGAAATTATTGTGAAAATGATACGATCCATTTTTATCATCTCTTTCTTATTATTAGTGATATCGTGCATGAATCAGAAGCAGAAGGGAATATATGGTGAAGGGCGACTGGAATATAAAATTTATTATCTGAATGCAAAGGAAGATAATTACGATCCATCATTTTTGCCTAAAAAGATGACACTTGAGTTTAACCAGGATTATTCTATAAACCAGATCGATGGTTTTATGGGCTTTTTTAAACTGGGTAATATCACATACTTTCACCATAAGAGGGTTAATACGCATTTAAAGGTGCTCGATCAGAATTATACCTTTCGCGGAGGACGTAACGATATGATGTGTTGTTTTGATTGCATGGATGGTATGATTCTTACCGAAGATACCGTAACATATAATATTGCAGGTCTGAAATCAAAAAAGGTTGAAGTCAGTTTTACTGAAAATCCTGATACCTTTTCAATATACTATACCCAGGAAATTAATCTCTCCCATCCGAATGTTACTAATCCCTATCATGATATAAATGGTGTATTAACAGCATTCCGCCTCACAATGGGACCTTATCTTATGTATTTTCAGGCCACAAAATTCGAACCCGGACGTCCGCCTAAAGCAGAAATGAATATTCCCGACGATGCCCACGAAGTTAACCGCAGTGAAATGATTGCCATTCTAAACCGGTTGATGGAACAGAATATGTGAGACTATAATGTTTCCCTATTCCTTTCTGTTTATTGATATTTATAATGTATGATCGATTAGCCAGGTTTCCTTTATATCATAAACTTGATATCTAATTATTTAATTATTGAGTCACCATATTCTTCAGGGGCGTGTTAAAACAGATTGTATAATAAGTACGTTATTAACCTGTAAAAAATGCGGAAAAATATTTGGCTCTTTCTTGCATTACTCTTTTTATTCATTTTCAATCATTTAATTGTAAAATCACAGATATATTACTGGGAAAACGAGTCGAAAGGAATTTCATTCACCATTGATCTTCCTGAAAGTAGTCCGCCTATAATCGGCATTTTCTTCATGCTTTTCTCAGGTGAATATGATTCCGGGGAGGTCATTGAAAATTGGGACGAATACGACGAGATCAAAGATATCTGTAATATGAACAGACTTGCTTTTCTGGGGGCAAGGATCAATAACTGTGAAATCAAAGAAGAGTTTGATGATGCCATGGATTATTTTGCTACAGTCAGTCAACATTCGGAATTAAGGCATGTTCCCCTGATTCTTGACGGACTATCCGGAGGTGTAAATTATGCTACATGTTTTGCCTACACCCAATTTCAAAACCGAACCATAGCTTATATTGCCCATTGTGGATGGGGTAATTTCAATGATGCTGAACCAGATGATATTTTAAAAATACCCGCATTATGGATTACAGGAGGACTTAATGCAGACGGAATGCTACCAGTAGTTCGTGAAATATTTTATCGTTACAGGCCTGATGGAGCATTATGGACACTTGCAATTGTTCCGGGAATGGGACATAGGAGAAGTGATAATGAATTTCTCAGACCCTATATTGATACTCTCATAAAGATGAGAATCGATCCGGGCTCAGAGACGCTCAGAGAAATAACGGGCGACAAATACTGGCTGGGAAATAATGATATGTATTATTTTGTTCCCTACAATGATTACAATGACAATATAGATAGTTCCAGCTGGCTTCCCTCATTAGATTTTGCATTAACATGGCAGGCCTATCTTAGCAATAATCCTTTGTTGGAACCATTTTATGCTTCCGGAAATAACTTGCGCTATTCAGTCTCATATAATGAAAGTAAGAAAACTATCGTCATAAGAAATCATTATCTAGCCTCAGAAATTAAAGTTACGCTTACAAATGTAAATGGCCGTATTTTATTTTATTCAGCATTAAATATTCATGAAAATGAAAATTCGGAAATCAGGATTAAAGATATAAGTAGCGGACTTTATTATGTAAATATTATTACCAATGGCTTCAATAAAACTTTTCCGGTTGCGATTTATTAACTAAACAAAAATAAAATCACTTTAAATTTTATTTCAAATCCTATTCCACTGCATAAGGAGGTCTGAGCTTCCCTGCTTCTTTTATATTAAATAACAAATTTAAAGTGGCACACAATTTTTTATTCATTGAGTATTCCTGTTTCTTATCCAGGTTTGAGAAAAACTATATGCTAATGAACTATAGTGTATTAGTTATGATAAACATTTAACATTTCTCCGATTGTTGAATAATATTTTTAATTCTTTCCGGTTAAATACGCAGGCTTATTAATTTTGAACAATTAAACAGTTCAACAAATAGTTTATGGCCGGTTCGGGCAGGAAGAATGGAAAACGATCAGCTTCCGGAAAGCGGAAGACAAGGGGTAATTTTTTTCGTGATGAACGATTCAAAATACTGATTGCACTTATACTGCTCGGTTTTTCTTTTCTTCTGCTGGTTTCGCAGATATCTTATCTTTTTACCTGGAAAGTCGATCAGAGTTTTGAATGGTCTGCAGCCTGGCGAAATACCGATATAGTTGTTGAAAACTGGGCCGGCAAAATCGGGGCTTTTCTGGCTAACCTGACTATTAATAAATGGTTTGGCATAGCAGCATGTACATTCCCATTCCTTATTGCACTTACGGGTCTGTATCTGTTGAAAGTCAGGTTTCTTCCCCTGGGCAAAACACTCCTTATTACAATGCTTTCCGTTATAGTTCTTTCTATATGGATGGCTTTTTTTTCAGATACCAACGAAATTCTTGGCTCAGGACCCGGAGGACGGCATGGTTTCTTCATAAGTGAATGGCTCACCAGTCTGTTGGGAAATGTAGGTGTATTCATTCTTCTTCTTATTCTCACAACAGGAATTATCCTTTACAGTTCTGAAAAATCACTTGCTGTTGCAAGAAAATTTATAGTAAAACTTATACCCGCGCTATCCAATATCATCAGAAAAAGTAATGAGCATTCGATCGATAATCAGGGATCGGATCTCAACGATAACCTTGGTCAAACCCAGAAAACTAATGAAGAAGATGATGATCTGGTATTTGAGACAGAGTTTCCGCAGCGGGAAAAATCAGCTGAGCAGGATCATTTTACAGTAAAAACTGTTTCCTCTGATAACGCTGAGAATCTTACCCATTATGAAAAGGTTCAGCTTACTGTTGAAGAAGGAGAAGCTGAGGAGGAATTTATAACCGACCGTGAGCTTGAAGACTTTGATCCTACTCTCGATCTATCATCATATAAACTCCCAACACTCGATCTGCTTGAAAAACATGATAGTGAAAACACCTCCGTGACTAACGAGGAACTGATCAGTAATAAGAATAAAATTGTCGAAACATTAGGGCATTACAAAATCCAGATTGACAAAATAAAAGCGACCATAGGTCCAACGGTTACCCTTTATGAAATAGTACCCGCTCCCGGTGTCAGAATATCGAAAATAAAAAATCTGGAAGATGATATTGCCCTCAACCTGTCCGCATTGGGTATACGAATTATAGCCCCGATTCCCGGGCGGGGTACTATCGGGATTGAAGTTCCGAATCAGACTCCGGAAATTGTATCGATGCGTACCTTACTTGCTTCAAAAAAATTCCAGGATTCGGATTACGACCTGGCTATTGCACTGGGAAAAACCATTTCAAACGAAACTTTTGTTTTCGACCTGGCTAAAATGCCTCATCTGCTCGTTGCCGGTGCTACAGGCCAGGGAAAATCCGTCGGGCTTAATGCCATCATAGCATCGCTTCTTTACAAAAAACACCCCGCTCAACTTAAACTTGTTCTTATCGATCCGAAAAAAGTTGAGCTTACCCTTTATTCCCGTATTGAAAATCATTACCTCGCAAAAATTCCCGATTCGGATGAAGCAATTATCACCGACACCCAAAAAGTCATATATACGCTGAACTCGCTTACCATCGAAATGGATCAGCGGTATAATTTGTTGAAGAAAGCCCAGGTTCGGAATATTAAAGAATACAACAGAAAATTCATCAAGCGTAAACTGAATCCGGAAAACGGTCACCGGTTTATGCCCTATATCGTCGTAGTGATCGATGAATTTGCCGATCTGATCATGACAGCCGGACGCGAAGTTGAAACTCCTCTTGCCAGACTGGCACAGCTGGCCAGAGCCATTGGGATCCATCTGGTTATAGCAACCCAGCGACCGACTACCAATATCATTACCGGGGTTATTAAAGCCAATTTCCCGGCACGTATTGCTTTTCGGGTAACTTCAATGATCGATTCACGTACTATTATCGATCAGCCCGGAGCCAACCAGCTAATTGGGCGCGGCGACCTTCTGTTTGCTCCCGGAAGTGAACTCACCCGCCTTCAATGTGCTTTTATTGATATTCCCGAACTTGAAAGATTAACAGAATATATTGGTAACCAGCGTGCCTATCCTACACCCTATTTTCTGCCTGAATATGTCGATGAAAGTTCGGGGGACGGGTTTTTGGATTTTGACCTGTCGAAACGTGATGGCCTCTTTAACGATGCAGCCCGGCTTGTTGTTGCGCACCAGCAAGGATCAACATCGCTTATACAACGGAAATTTTCAATCGGGTACAACAGAGCCGGACGTATCATCGATCAGCTTGAAGCTGCTGGTATTGTCGGACCTTTTGAGGGTAGCAAAGCCCGCCAGGTAATGTTTCCCGATGAATATTCTCTGGAACAATATTTGAGATCACTTGATGAATAAATGATCAATCATGAAAAATAGTATTCTGATATTATTATTTTGTCTATGTTCTTTACCGATTTCGCTGAAAGGACAACAGGATCCTGAGGCAAAAAAAATCCTCGATAGTGTTTCGGTAAAAACCAAAGAATACTCCACGATTCAAGCTGATTTTGAATTGGTAATTGAAAATCGACCGGAAAATAACAAAACCAATAGTAAAGGCATTATAAAAATCAAGGGTAATAAATATTACATGGAATCGATGGGAACGAAGGTGTACTTCGATGGTAAAACATTATGGACCTATATGGAAGATATCAATGAGGTTACTATCAGTGAACCCGACGAAACCTCTGATGATTTTGTTGAAAATCCGGCTTTGATATTCGATTTCTATAACCGCGACTTTAAATACCGGCTGGTTGGCGAAACAAGACTCGAATCGGGGTGGATGTATGAAATAGACTTATTCCCGATAAATCTGGAACAGCCCTACTCTCGTTTTAAAGTGTTCGTTACCCGTGACACCAAAGAACTTTACATGGTTAAAGCCGTTGGAAAGGATGGAATCGATTATACCGCGTATATCCGAAATGCAAAATATAATCAGCCTTTAAGCGACGATATCTTTAGTTTCGATCCGGTAAAGCATAAAGGTATTGAAGTTGTCGATTTGCGATTTTAACCGGTATCAGGCTTCTTTAGGGTAAGAAATTCGAGCGTGGTAAATATTCTTAAGACGGGTTTTAAATACTTCCTTAACTATAGTTACATCTTTAAAGGTAACCGGTGCATTTTCAAATTGGTTATCTTCAAGCTGTCTTGAAATAATTTTTTCAACCAGGTCTGAAATCGATTCCTGGCTATATTCCGTTAAGCTACGCGAAGCTGCTTCAACTGCATCAGCCATCATTAATACCGCCATTTCCTGCGAAAAAGTTTTGGGACCGGGATAGGTGAAATTCTTCATGTCAACATCCTGCTCCGGATATTTCTTAATATATGAGCGATAGAAATACTGCACCGTGGTTGTACCGTGGTGTGTTCTGATAAAGTCGATTATGGGCGCAGGTAAGTTGTTTTTACCGGCCATCTCAATTCCTTTCTGAACGTGGCCAATAATGATCTCGGCACTTTTTTCAAATTCCAGGCTGTCATGCGGGTTAATTCCACTAGTCTGATTCTCGATAAAATAAATCGGATCATCCATTTTACCGATATCGTGATATAAAGCTCCGGTACGCACCAGTAAAGGATTTCCCCCAATCCGGTGAATCGCATCTTCCGAAAGACTTGCAACCTGCATGCTATGCTGAAATGTTCCCGGAGCGATCTCAGCCAGTTTCCTTAACAAGGGCTGATTTGTATCGGAAAGCTCCATGAGTGTGGTATCCGAAAGAAAACCAAACACCTTTTCAAATACATAAATTAAGAGAAAGGAAATCAGAATGAGTACACCGTTAATCCCAAAGCTGGCGAAATAGGTGGGATTTATCTGCGAAAGGTTCCCTTCATTTATCAGAAGTATTCCCACATAAGCAATGCTATAGGTAATCACCACAAATAGGGCCGACAGAAAAAAACGGGAACGCCGGTATAAATTCGTAAGACTAAAAATTGCCACGATTCCGGCAATAATATTCAAGACAACAAATTCATATCCGTTCGGGGCAATTATACCAATAATCAAAATAGTGAGTACATGAACAAATACAGCAACACGCTCATCAAAAAACGTTCGCAGAATAATCGGTAAAATGGCAAAAGGAATGATGTAGAAACTTATTTGCCGGATCTTAACCATAGTGCTGGCAACAAATACCATCAGCACCACCATAAACAGAATAAAGGAAGTTTTAACAATATCGCGTAATAGTTCCCTGCGGAAATTATATAAGAAGATGTATATCAAAACAAGGACAAAAAATACAAAAATCAATTTTCCGGCCAGAACCAGCAGGGTGTTGACATTTCGTTGCTGATCGCTATAAGCTGCCTTAAGCGATTTAAGCACCTGGAAAATCTGAGGCGTGATA
>CAYUAV010000073.1:0-11053 GCA_964442665.1 uncultured Bacteroidales bacterium | reverse complement strand
CGGTGGCGGTGGCGCCGAGCACGCCCTGGAAGTAGAGCGGGATGAAGATGATGGCCCCGAACCCAATCCCTATGTGGTTATCGATAATAATATATTTTTCGAGGCTGAAACGGATAAGCATGGTACGTTAAAAGGTTCCATTAGTATTCATGAACTTCGTAACCTGGTGTTTGCCTTGCGAGATAAAAATCCTCAGGATATCGAAGATCATTTAATTGCCTTTATAGAGCAATACGCTGGATTATACAACGATATTCAAAATGCTATTCCTAAAGAAAATATAAAAAGCAAGTTAAAAATTGAAGAGCAACATATTCCTCATTATATACAGAAGTGGCTTAATGACAAAGAGTATACCAATGACGATTACCTGAAAGACATTAAGAATAAACTTAAGTATGCTATAAACTATGCTGAGGCTTATCTGGAAAATGGTGCAGAAAAACTAAAAAACTCCAGAAAGTTCACTAAGATAAGTGGCATACTGAAATTTGTGAATCGTAATATGCCAAAATATCTCGATCAGGAACAATATGAACAGATGGAGATTTTACTGGGTACATTACTGAAAAGTAAAAACGATCTTTTATATTATTTGTCAGTTCAGGATATCAATGCAGGTTGCCATACAAAAAAGGGATATCTTTCATTTAATTCTCTGATCAAAGAATCAGCTGATCTTGATAACTTATTCCACAAAACTCTTGAACTCACAATTAAGTGGTGCAATGAAAGTTTAAAACTACTCAAAAAAACCCCGACGAAGGAATTAATGGATGGAATTGCCGGGCGGATCAATATTACACGTAAGGATTATAGCGATGATCGGATTAAATTTAATATCAAACAATTTCTTCAAAATAATATTTCAATTCCCCGGGGTTTTATAATTAACCTTCCATTTTTTAAGGCGGATAAAGACGCATCCAATATAAGCAAGCGTATTAATGACCTGGTACCGGATGAATCGCTTGGGGAGTTCTATCTAAAAATAAAAGACTATAAAAGCGACATTCGGAAATATAAAGAATTTGGGAAGGAGATTGACCATTTAAAGACGCTTGATAAAATGCTTCTACTGATGGCTGGTGATTACCTTGAACAGAAAGTTATCAGAGAAAGCAGGGCATTACATTTTACCATTGCAAATGATATACGGGAGGTATTCAAGGGTGAAATATCATTTGATCGTCATAATAAATCACTGGTATTCGGAATTAAAGAGTTTGATAAGATCAGTACAGTGTTGGAGGACAGAAGACTTGAAAATATTCTGAAATATTACTTTCCGGATAATGAAAAGAAGATTTACTTTTTAAATCGTGAGAAGTATGAGGAGAGGAGGCAAGCAGAAGAGGAGGAAAGTACTGAAACCGTAACTTGTAATAATAAGGTTTTTGATATACAGGATGCCTTGCAGAAAGTGGAATGTGAACAGCTTCATATAGTCGATTCTGTTATGAAACTTGAAAAAACAATTCTTACTGCCTATGTATCAAAAAAATTGCCTGAAGAAAGAGGAGATTTCTTACAAAAGGCACTGGATGATTATGCCAGAGTCAGGTTACCTGATGAAAAATCAGAAAGGTTATATAAGAAGAAGAAATCAGAATTATGGAAGTCATTAAAAGAAGCCATTAAAAAATTAGTAAAAGATGGTAACCGTATTGAAACAAAGACTTTACTAAAGATTGCCGATCTGGAAAGTGAGGTAGAGATAATCAAGAAAAACAGAAACGCTGCTTTTCATAACGACATTCCCGATGGAGGGTTTCAGTTAAAGCAGATCATGGGAATATGTAAATAGAGGCTATAGTTCGGCACTACTGTGTGAGGATCAGATTTTAACCTGCAGTTTCTCTTTGATTTTCTGTTCAATTTCGTCGGACAGTTCCGGATTATCCTTCAGCAGGGCAATTACGGCATCGCGTCCCTGCCCGAGGCGTGTTTCGCCATAGCTGAACCACGAACCGGCTTTCTTCAGGATTTCGCATTCCACACCGAGGTCGATGATCTCACCTGTGCGTGAAATGCCTTCGCCAAACATAATATCGAATTCAGCCTTCCGGAAGGGAGGGGCCAGTTTATTTTTAACGATCTTCACCCGTACCCTGTTTCCCAGGGTCTCGTCACCTTCTTTCAGCTGGCTGATACGGCGTATGTCGACCCGGGTAGTAGCATAAAACTTCAGGGCATTCCCGCCGGTGGTGGTTTCGGGATTCCCGAACATGATACCGATCTTTTCCCGGAGTTGGTTAATGAACATGCAACAGGTGTTTGTTTTATTGATATTAGCGGTAAGTTTTCGTAAAGCCTGCGACATTAACCTCGCTTGTAGTCCCATTTTCGAATCGCCCATTTCTCCTTCGATTTCTGCACGCGGTGTGAGAGCTGCAACGGAATCGATGACGATAATATCGATGGCTCCCGAACGTATCAGGTGATCGGCAATTTCGAGTGCCTGTTCGCCGTTATCGGGCTGCGAAATCAGAAGATTTTCAACATCGACACCCAGCTTCTGAGCATAGAACCGGTCGAAAGCATGCTCGGCATCGATAAAGGCAGCAATGCCTCCCGCCTTTTGTGCATTGGCAATAGCATGTATGGCAAGGGTGGTTTTTCCCGACGATTCGGGGCCGAATATTTCAACAACTCTACCCCGGGGATATCCGCCAACCCCCATGGCGATATCAAGTGCAATGGAACCGCTTGGTATGGAGGGTACATTTTCGATAACTCGATCACCCAGTTTCATAATAGTACCCTTACCATAGTCTTTTTCAATTTTTCCTATGGTTAATTCCAGTGCCTTGAGTTTTTCTTTTCGTATATCGTCGGTTGGTTGTTCTTTGGCCATTTTACAGTTGATTAAATGTTATGTGTTTTATAGTTTTGATTAAATAATAATCAATGCAGTGCATACAAAATAATGAATATACTGACAAAGCACAAATAAAGATGGCTGATTTTTTTCTTTTTGTGTAAATATATTGAAATGCAACAAAAAGAAATTTTACAAAGTGCTGCTCATAAAAGAATACAGATACTTTAAATCCACGGAAAGGGGTAGAAATAATTAGTTAGAAATTTTCGGAATTGCACCTCAATTCAATCCAAGCTCTTCAAGAATTTGTTTGGTATGATTATTAGTGTCTACCTTGAGAATGACTTTTTCTATTTTACCATCTTCATTAATTACATATGTAGTTCGCAAAACGCCTTCGTATTCTTTTCCGTACATCTTTTTCTTTCCCCACGCTCCGTAAGATTTGAGAATTGTTTTACCGGGATCGGCAACCAGATTAAAGGGCAGGTCGTACTTACTTTTAAATTTTGTATGCGATTGTTCGCCATCAGGACTGACTCCTATGACTTCGAAGCCGTGCTTAATCAGATCGTTATAATTATCGCGCAGATTGCATGCTTCGGCTGTACAACCCGGAGTATCATCTTTCGGATAGAAATACAGAATAACTTTTTTTCCTTTGAGTTCTTTCAGGCTGATATTTTTTCCATCCTGATTATTTGCCGTAAAATCGGGTGCAGTATCACCCACATTTAAGTATCCCATAATAATTATACAATAAAGTTATGTTTAAAGCTATTGTCAATATAAAAATCGTTTGTGTATTCAACAGCATATCGGAACGAAAGTTCAAATTACAATCTGACTGCCCTGATCATTTCGCGTTTCCCCGGGGGTCCCGGTAATCGTTCCACGTTGAAGCCAGCATGCTGCATTCTTCGCCGCACTTCTCCTTTGGCACAGTAGGTAACCAGAATACCTTCAGGTTTCAATGCATGAAAGAGTTTCACAAAAATGCTTTCTTCCCAGAGTTCGGGCTGGACTTCGGGAGCAAAAGCATCGTAATAAATCAGGTCGAATGCCTCTGAAGGGGAATATTCCGTGAAATCAATTTCAGTTTTATGAAGTACAAAATTATCCCTCAATGCCAGAGTTGAATCCCAGGGTAGACGGTGCATATTCATGAAATCGTTTTTCAGATCTTCGGATAAACCTAAAAATGTTTCATAGTTCAACTGGTTTACCAGTTCCCGTTTCAGCGGGTATTTTTCAACGGCATGATAGGACACTGAATTAAAATTCTGACAATTCATCAAGGTCAGCAGGGTATTAAGACCTGTTCCGAAACCCATTTCGAGGATCGCAATATTTTTACTCCGGATAGCATTCAGACCTGCGCTGATAAAAACATGCATTGATTCCTGCACGGCGCCGTTGGTACTATGATAGTGTTCATTCATCGCCGGATGAAACAGCGTTGAAGAACCATCGCCGGTGCTTGTAATTTCCAGTCTCATTTCGCAATATGATTCCGATTCAGTAAGTTAGCAAATCTAATGAATCGCAATCGGTTATGATTCGGAAAATTATCCATATCGATATGGATGCTTTTTATGCATCTATTGAACAGCGGGATAACCCGGCACTGCGTGGAAAACCTGTGGCGGTCGGAGGGGACTGGCGGCGGGGCGTTGTTGCGGCGGCAAGTTATGAGGCAAGAAAGTTCGGGGTACGGTCAGCGATGCCCTCGGTTACGGCCCGGAAAAAATGCCCTTCGTTGATTTTTGTAAAACCACGGTTCAATCTTTATAAGGAAGTATCGCAACAGATCCGGGACATTTTTTTTGAGTATACCGATCTGGTAGAACCTCTTTCGCTCGACGAGGCTTTTCTGGACGTTACGGAGAACAGGAAAAATATTCCTTTGGCCACCGATATTGCAAAAGAGATTAAGCAAAAAATCAGGAATGTTACCGGTTTAACAGCCTCGGCGGGAGTTTCGGTAAATAAATTCCTGGCAAAAATTGCATCGGATTACGATAAGCCCGACGGACTTTATGTTATTAAACCTCACGAAGCTGAAGCTTTTGTAGAGAAATTAGAGATTGAAAAATTCTTTGGCATTGGAAAAGTTACTTCCGAAAAAATGCACCGGCTAGGAATTCATACGGGAAAAGATCTTAAAAATTATCCGCTCGATGAACTAATGCGTATGTTCGGCAAAGCCGGAAATTTCTTTTACAACATAGCAAGAGCCGTCGACGATCGCCCGGTCGATCCGAATCGCATCAGAAAATCGCTGGGAGCGGAAAACACTTTTGAAACAGACCTTATTTCCATGCAGGAAATTCTTTATGAGTTGAAAAATATTGAAAATGAATTACTCAGGCGTATGGATAAAAGCGGAGCGCGGGCAAGGACTTTGACACTGAAAGTAAAATTTGAAGATTTTGAACAGATTACACGTAGTAAAAGCCTCCCTGAAGCTTTGACCTCACATACCATTCGCACTACTTCAGTTGAACTGGCAAGCCTGGTAAACTATAAGAATAAGGGTGTACGACTTTTAGGCCTGACACTTTCGAACTTTGAGAATCCTGATGAACTGGATGCCTATCAGCTTGAATTAGAGTTTAATGAAATATAATTTCTACGGTTGATCAGAAGTGCAAATAAATCCCGATTTCAAACAGAATTATTTTGTATTTTTGATATACAAACCATAAGCTACATCTGAAATGAGACTGACTATTCTGACTATATTATGTTTATTTTTTATTACGGGCTGCAATTTCCTGCCCCAAAAACAACCTGCAAAAAAAATTGAGATTGCTCCCGAAATTTCCGGATCATGGGAACTATTATCCCTGAAAGGGATCGATCCTTTGGGGCGTATACATTATCCTTACGATAAGAACGTTGAGGGATTTGCCGTATTTGATAAGCAAAATAATTTTACCATCCAGTATTACGATGCAAGTCGTCCGAGGATGAGTGACCGCGATCCTTATTATTGTTCCGATGCGGAGATCCGGATTGCTTTTCTTTCAGGGGCTTCATTTTTTGGGAATTATACGCTAAAGGGTGATTCAGTCCTGCTGAAAATTAAGGCGTCGGAAAATCCGAACTTTAACTATACCAAGGAAAGAGGATATGTTGAAATTCTCAGCGACACCCTACTGCTGATAACACCTCTTCAAAAACTTAACGGGATTTATATGCAGGAACATTCTGTCTGGAAACGTTCGGGCAGATAGATTATCCGACGTATTGCTATTCTTCAATAATCTGGCTGATCGAATTATCGTCCAGGAAATAGTGTAATGGAGAGATTACTATTGCCGGATATAACGCTCTGAGCCTTTTTGCTTCATTGTGTATAAAATCGGTTTCATCACCGATTTCATATTTCGGAGTTTCTTCATCGAAATAAGAAGCTGCCTTTTTTTGGGTCCAACCGGCATTATTAACCATTCCTCTGACAAAATCTTCACGATGTGCCTTGATATTTGACATACCGCACCGATTATGCCCGACCAGGGCAATATAGCGGATATTACCCACACCAATGGCATAGGAAATATTGAACTCCTTTCCTTTTAAGTTTGCACCTCCCGTGCGCATGATATAGGTAAAATTTTCGGGGATTCTTAGGTTTTTACGGTAATCCATACAAAAACCTATCAGCAATTGGGGTGAAGAATAATCGACGAAAGGCCTGTTCAGATCATGGTATTCAAGATATAATCCAACAGGTGTATTCCGGTATGCAGGAAGAATATCTCCGGAAGATCTGATATAACGAAGCTGTTCCATAGTTGAGGTTATCCGGGTAAATAATATGCCGAATTCTGTCTGGATTGTAAAATATTCCGACAGATATAATAAGAGTTATTCCTGCCCTGCATCAAAAAAAATATGTTCATGTTATTGGTTTTTAGCTGATCCACATTTTAGCTCCCTATTTCTTCAGAAGTTTTACAGTGATCATCGAAGTACTCGTTTCAATTGAAATGAGATATATGCCGGTTTGAAGAAATCCCAGATGTAATTCAACCCGATCGGTTAACATCTGAGGGGAATTAATATCCTTCACTTTCATCCCGTTCATTGAATATACCGATATTTTGGTTATGTTCTGCGGGTTAGTGAACTGAAGCACACAGTTATCCAATACAGGAGAAGGGTATATGGTTACCTTCTGCCATGCATCCGGATCGTCGGTAAAATATTCTTCAATGGGCAATATTATATCATCCGGGTAATTATCATGGAGATAGATCATACCAGATTCGGCGTCTTCAACACCCCCGTTGCCATCGTGATTGGTCCATGTCCAGGAAAGAGCTCCGGCATATCCATTATCGTATAGATACCTGTAAGCGTCTTCCGGACTGATACCCTCATAGGGGCCGTTTGCTGAAAACTCACCGATCACGAGAGGTTTGTCAAGTTCCCAGTATGAGGCCGGATGGTGAAACGGGGAGATCTCCGTTCCGCCCCAATCGTAGTAGTGAACCATATAAAAGTCGAGGATTCCGTCCTCATCGCCACCGGCAGCAATAAGTTCCTCATCGGTATAGTAATTTTTATAATCGCCGATATCCGTACCAGCATAGAAACTCCAGCATCCGTTTGAAATTTTGGCTCCGGGTACTCTGCGGTGAACAGTTCCTGCAACACGGTTAACAAAGCGTTGAATATTTGCCATTGAAACATGCTGGATATCGCTCCAGCCAAACCGTGTGCTCATGCCTTCCGGTTCGTTGAATACCTCCCATGAAATAATCGCAGGATGATCGTAAACGTAATCGAGCATAGGAATAAGGGCATTATCGATATAGGCATCGAGATAGTTTTCGTTTTCCAGCATCAGCTTATTACGGCTGGTAATGGTTTCTCCAAAAGAGGTTCGAAGCATATCGAATGACCAAAGGCAAAGAATAAGTCCTATGTTGTGTTCTTGTGCAATATTAAGTGCCAACTCGAGGTTTTCCAGTTCTGTCTGGGTAATTCCTGTTACCATATCGCCTGTAAAGGTTGGACTGTGAGCACCGTTTACATGTAACCACCAGCGGACCGAATTCCCTCCGGCTTCCGATATCTGGCTCATAGCCAGTTCAAAGGTACTTTCATTGAAATTTGTCAGATCGTCGGCAAAATTAATCCAGGCCAGGTTCATACCGCTCAGGAAGATAGGCTGACCGTTATGTACTATTCTGTTTTGCCCGAAAATGGAAAGGGTAAACAGCAAAAAAACCAGTTGCAATAAAACTATCTTTTTCATTTTCACGATCATTTTCATTCATTAACCGGTAAATCTACAATCTGATTACGTGATTAAAAAGTTGATGTTACTTTTTATCAATTTATTGTAACATGGTTGATATAGAAAAGGGGAGGAGCAAGATTATGCAGGCAGACACTAAAAATATAGAATTATTTTCATAAAAAAAAGGAGCTGAATAAAGACAGCTCCCTTAAAAGTTTTGTGAATGGTATCATCCTAAAATCCAGCGGCAGCTCTAACCATACCCCCGACGAATATACTTGTTAAAATGGATGACAGCACGAAATATACAGCTATTACAACTATAAGACTCACAATAAAGTATACTGTCACTTTTTCATTAGGGGTTTTCATCATGGGTTTCATTCCCAGGTAAAGAACATACAAACCATACAGGCCGGCCAGAAGTGCGAGCACCCCAAGAACCGGAAGAATATAGAATATTCCTGCAACCATCTGGGGCGTATTCGCAAACACTACAAGAGCAAACGCCCTGTTAAAGTTTTTTTCTGCATTAAAGCTGGGAGCCAGGATATCGATAATAAATGCAGTAAGATAAGCTCCTCCGATTGTAATCACCAGACTGATAACAGCATGTTTAATTCCGAATGTAAGTGAACTGAATGGGCCGTAACCAATAAGGCCGTATCCAATTAAACTGAAAACAGCGGGGATAAGAGCCAGGGGGATCAGATAGCTTGTAAGAATTACTGAGTTGGAATTAGGTTCCTGACTGATCTTTTCCCATTCCTCTTTAGGTTTGAAGATAATTCCTTTTGCACGTTCTACAATGTTCATAATGATGTGGTTTTAGATAATTTAGCGAACCAAATTACTAAAGTTTCATGAGAATTTTACCACTTCCAAGCAATTGTTTGAGTTTAATAGCAGCAGCGGCCCTTATACTCCGGCTGCCATTGTTTGAAACAACATAATAAAGCAGCAAGACAAATAGTAACCCGAACAGATAATTATTGTAAATCTTTTAATCGGGATTACCGGGTAACCTTTCAATTTTTAAAGTAAGGCCAGGATTTATTTAACCGCATGCTCCCTGTTCCGGGAACTGCTCCCATAAATAAAAATAGGCTGGGTGCCTGCACATACTAAAGAAAGGATTTATTCAGATTCGGGAATATATGAACTGAAAGTTATTTAGAGTAAAATAAGGATCAATTCCTTTATTATTGCTGAAAGTGGCCGAAATGTAATGGAACAATTTGTATGGGCTAGTGTTACGATACAGTCAGCAGAAATTAAAGTTTCAGTCAGGGATTTCAATCCGAGAATTCGATAAAATAGAAATGATAAGGTTAAGTATATTTGTACAAGTATTGTTTGATAACGATTTTTAAACTCTCTCCTTAACCCATGCTGCGCAATTTATTTTCGGCGATTATAATCTTGCTTTTAATAACAGGAACCATTCTGTTCACCAACCTGAATTTATCCCGGTTTCAGGTACATGTGCTTATAAATTTGGTATCAATAATGCTGGTCGCAGCATCAGCCAGTTTTATTGTCAGTGAATTAGTACGGAATTATAGTCAGGTAGATAAATTATGGAGCCTCATGCCAATAATTTATTTGGGATACATTGCTGTTGAGAGCAAATTTAATATTCGGATAACAATCATGACAATTTTGGTTTTACTCTGGGGTATCCGGCTTACCTATAATTTTCAACGAAAAGGAGGATATAACCTAATCCCCTGGAAAGGAACGGAAGATTATCGATGGGGTATACTTCGTGAGGTATCATTTTTACGGGGTCGGGTAAAGTGGACGATTTTTAATCTGTTATTCATTTCATTGTACCAGCATATAATTATTTTACTTATAACACTGCCGGCATTGAAAGTACTTGAGACATCCGGTTCCAAACTAGGATGGATTGATGTTTGCGCAATAATTTTATTCCTGATTTATCTGGTCATCGAAACAATTGCCGATCAGCAACAATACATGTTTCAGACTGAAAAATATTTCCGTATGAAATCCGGAATACTACTAACAGGTGATTATGCAAAGGGTTTCCTTGATTCAGGACTCTGGCGAATTGTAAGGCATCCAAATTATAGTGCAGAACAGGGTATCTGGTTAAGTTTTTATCTTTTCAGCGTAGGTGCAACTGGCGATTGGTTTAACTGGTCGATTATTGGTTCCCTTTTTCTGATATTACTTTTTTATGGAAGTTCTTCCTTCAGCGAAAAAATATCAGCTAATAAGTATCCTGAATATCAGGATTATATAATGAAAGTATCCCGATTTATACCTTTATTATATTTTAGGAAGAAAAAAATGTAGCTGAAATAGTATTCATCTCTTTGGTTGAAAAGATTCTAGATCTTATAAATAGAGGGCGGCGGAATTCTTCTCAATACCAGTGCCGTACGGGCAGGCAGATACAGCTTCAGCCAGTTCGAACCTGAAACACCTCCCATTCGCTGCGCATAATAATTTATGGAATGGTCAATGTTTCCTACTCCTCCAAATAACGGATCGTCGGAATCGAGCACAATATCGTACTTTCCCGGGGTAACCTGAAAACCATAGTCGGTAAACGAACGGTTTGGATTGAAGTTAAAGACGAAAAGCAAAGAGCCCCGTTCATAAGCAAGTATCTGGTCGCCCTGATTATCGAGTAATTTATTGCACCAGGATTGATCGAGAAAATTATAGTTTTTCTGTAATTCTATCATTTGCCGGTCAAAATCAGCCAAAAAATGATACCGTAATTCCTGATTATCCAGAAGACTCCACTGCCTGCGGGCATATTTATACGACCAGTTATTTCCCTCCCTAGGAAAATCGATCCATTCAGGATGTCCGAATTCATTGCCCATGAAATTCAGATACCCCCCGCCTGATGTAGAGAATGTGACAAGGCGAATCATCTTATGCAGGGCAATACCGCGTTCAATAATAAGATTTTGCGATCCCTTATTCATGAACCA
>CAYUAV010000072.1:0-11057 GCA_964442665.1 uncultured Bacteroidales bacterium | reverse complement strand
CACCGCCGAAGGTGACCGAACCGAGTTCCATCCCTCGGTATCGAAATACATCGGGTTTGAGTAAGCACTGGTTTCATCGCTCCATAACCTGAATTTTTTCGAATCCTCATCAGGAGAAGTTGATAACCAAAGATAAACAGTTAAATCTTTCTGAACATAGAATTTCCCGTCGGGAGCAACATAAGTTTTCTTTTCGTGCGGGGGCAATTGCTGTGCTAAAAGATTAATACTCAGTACGATCAGAATTAAACAAACAACAGATCGATGCATAATACATTAAATTATAGTTCACATGAGATATAAATTAACAAAAAAAGGGTAAGAATTCCCAAGAAATTAGCTTAGAACATAACTTTTAAACTTAAAAGGCAGTTTGGTTATGTCAGCAAATTCTTCTCCTGTTTCCTTCATTTCTTCATCATCTTCATGATAATACCATTCAATATCTACCTTTTTACCCTTTACATTTATCCTGCTAAGTATCGTAAAAATTTCGTTTAGTGCCCGTTGCGATGCCGAGTTAAAATAAATCACCTTTACAGACATTTTCGTTTCCTCTTTAGGATTGGCAGCATATTGTTCCAACCAGGAAAAGACAGGAGAGTAAAATTCTATTACATCTTCCGGAAGTGACTTGCCGGAAATTTTTAATAACCCGCTTGATTTATTAAACTCTATTTCGGGTGTGTCATCAGACGGTGAAATATAAAGTCGTTCCATATCAGTTATTTATTGAAATGAAAGTTAGGCAATAAATATATATTTTGCATTTTTCTGTCATAATATATTGTTTTCATCGTATTTATCAAACTAACTTTTCATTCATCCCAATTTACTGAATATTTTCTGCACACGAATCATCAACTGAGAAACCTTTCCATCTTTCTCATAAAAGTTTTTAAATCAATCGGTTTGGCAATATAATCGTCGGCCCCTGCCTTAAAAGCTTCATCACTTTCGTCATCAAAATGCATTGCCGTTTGTATAATTATTGGAATATCACTCCGAATTTGCTTTATATTTCGCGTAGCATCGTATCCGTTCATCCGGGGCATGTTTATATCCATCAGAATCAGATCGACCTCATTATTCTTAACAAAGTCTACTGCTTCCAATCCATCTTTTACACGTACCAGATTTGCTCTGGTTTCTTTTAAAACAGCTGTTAACAGGAAGTAATTCACATCAGTATCCTCAGCAATCAGGATCGTTTTACTGTGCCAGTCATTTTGCCGGGTCACTTCTTTTGCCGAAGTTCTAGGAGCATAGCGGAATCCCATGATCAGAACATCGTCCAGCTGGGGCCTGTTGCCTTTCCAGTCATTGAAGGTCTTAAGCAGGAATGCCATCTGATCGGTCATGGTATGGGTATGAATTTTCATTAACACCTCCCTGAATTGTTTTGCTAGAAATTTCATACCCTGCTTACCTCCAAACTGATCGATAAATCCATCGGAAAACATATAGATCCGATCATCGGGAATTAATTCAATATCATGTCTGACAAATGGAACATCACGTTTCTGATGATAACTTACAGGCATTTTATCAGGATTGAACTGCTTTATTTCTCCATTCCGAATGAGGTACAAAGGATTATTGGCCCCGGCAAACTGCATCTTTTTGTGTTCGAAGTCGATAATACATATCGAAATATCCATTCCGTCCTTTGGCTCATTTGTGTCACCTGTCTGATGAAGCGATGTGATAACCATTTCACGAAGCTGGTTCAGGATGTCGTCGGCATTCAGTGTACTGATATGCTTGTTGATGGCTATTTTATTAACTATCTCATTCAAATAAGCTACTCCGAGCATACTCATAAAAGCCCCCGGCACTCCGTGCCCTGTACAATCGGCTACCGCAATTATCAGTACATCATCTTTTCGGGTTGTCCAGTAAAAATCGCCACTAACAATATCTTTTGGCTGATGTAATATAAAGTAATCGCTAAAGTTTTTGTCAAAGAAACTCAAAGGAGGTAATACGGCATTCTGAATCCGCTGAGCATACTGAATGCTATCGGTGATCCGTTTTTTCTGCTTGTTTGCCAAATCCCTCTGTTCTTCTATTTCTTTTTTCTGGCGATCAATCTCTGCATTCTGTTCCTTTAATAACCGATTGGCCTTCTTCTTTTGAGCTAATTGCCAATAGATCATTCCAATAATACATCCAAACAAAATAAGAACCGCAACCAGACCAACAAATCTTGTACGGCGGGTTTTTTCACGAGCTTTCATACGTGCCTGCACAGCTTCCAGACGGGCCTTCTGTTCTTCCTTGAGTTGATTCTCTTTATTTAACAGGGCATTTTGTAATTGCATTTCCCTGTTTAGTTCTATGACTTCACCTAAAGTATCGAGCGTGTATTTAAGTTCCTTTTCTTTCGTTAGTACCTGTTTCTCTATTTCTTTTGTATGGCTGGCCATAGCTTCCATTTCTTTTTTCTGCAAATGTTTAGCCAGTGTATTGTATTTCTCATAATATTCAGCCGATTGTTTATTCTGTCCCAGCTTATCATAATTCTCGCCTAATATCCCGTAGCCGGTTTTTGCCATTTCGAGGTTATTCAGCTCCAGGGCCATTTCAAGCGCTTTTTGTGTTTTAGCGTTCGATTCAGCATAATATCCGAGCGATTGAAACGAAAGGGCAATGTTGATATAATCGGAAGCAGCTTCATTTTTATTTCCCCTAGCCAGATTCAGCTGTAAACTTTTTTCAAAATATCCGATCGCTTTCTGGTATTCATCGTTCTCAAAGTAAATAAGACCGAGGTTATTGTAAAGGGTCTTCAGGGCATTATTATTACCCAGTTCTTTATTAACACTTACCGAACGTTCGAAATAATCGATTGCATCCTTCTGAGCACCAATTTGCCAATACAGATAACCCAGCTTGGTAAGATATTTTGTGAGCTCGTTTTTGTTCCCTTCCGATTCATATTTCGAAACAAGTGCTTTATATTGCTCTATCTTATTTTGAATATCATCCGAATCGCTGCCTGATACAGTATATGATGAAAAAATAACAGCTACACACAGCCATAAAAAAAAATACCGGGATTTTTGGAAGCCCATAATTTGTTTTTTATACTGAAGTTACAAAGGATAGAGATTATAGATCACAACATGAGAGTGACATCCATCACTGGTTAGCGGTGATTAGGATCATCGTTAAATTATTTATACTGATTTCACCTGCTAAATAAAAACAAGTGATTTCCTCTTATTGTATCAACCTGACATAAACCGATTCTGTAATTTCTTTGGCTGTGGTTATCGTACTCAGATCGGAATATATGTCACCATTTTCACCGCTGTAATGACTATGCCCTACAAGCTCTAATTTGTAAAACTGCTGACCGGCATTGCTATTAATACGTGACCTGTATACTAGAGCCGGCTGGCAGGAAGTCTTATAATTATCATCATCAGGGTATTTATTATTGGTCCAGTAATTATTCCAATCCCACGTTTGGTTAATTTCAAAGAATACATCAAATTTATCCGGTAAGCGACTATCGGTTCGGGCGTACAAAACAAAATTCTCCTGCGGAGTTGCTCCAGTGTATGCATCGGGGATAGTCGTTCCCTGCGTTGGTACATAAAGTCCGTCGGCCTCCCTGACTCCTCTGTGATGAGACCATACAGGTAATGCTGCCGGCCGGCGAATGGGACCGGGTAACCATTTTCCAGCCGATTTATCACCATGTCCGAATACTCCCTTAGCTATCGATTCAGCCACATACAGGGTTTGAATAAATTGACCTGTTGTATCTTCAACCCAAACAGCCATTAACGGATGATTGTGTTCAGGTCCGCGCCGGAAGGATATTTCCAGTAAATCACCCTTACCCTTCGTATTGGTATATAAGGTATCGGTACTGTATTCCGGAGCTATACGAGCAGATCTGCAACCGTGGTAGAAAAATAGTATACTTGCCAGTATCCCTGCAAAAGCGATATAAATGAATAGTTTCCCGGTTTTCATGATCTTTAATTTTAAAATTCAACTATAATACCAACTGTTGGCAATACTGTACCTGCACCATCGCTTTTAATAGTCACGAGCTGATAACGCTCAATTCCCAAAGCATCAATATATATATCATTTGTTGATGGATCCTCAAATGATGCACGAACCAGCCTGTCGGGTTCATCCGCCTTGAAATTGTAAATATTTTGGACATCGATATAAAAGTTGATCGACCATTTTGCAAAATAGTATTGCTTATCAACCCGAATATCCAGCTGATGAAAAGACTTCAACCGTAATTCATTATATCGTGAATAGTTGAAATAAGGCCCTCCCTGAGCATCCCAGGCCTGCCGAACTGATGATAATTCTTCATCGTAGGAAGTATAGGGTGCACCTCCTATAAAGCGCCATTTAAATCCTACATACCAGTTCTTTTTAAATGTCCGCGTGGCTGTTATATTCAGCAAATGCGTATTATCCCAGGTTGTCGGTAAAAACTCCCCCCGGTAAGCAGCTCGAAGATCTTTAAATTCGCTCCTGACATAAGTGTAGGACAATACGGTATTAAAACCCAGAAGTTTCTGCCAACGGCCCAGAATCTCAAAGCCATATGTACGGCCTTTAGCAACAGAGGTTACTTCTTCATTACCAAATACACCAAAGTCAGCGCCTTTGCTTGCCAGAGGTATCGAATCGGAGACTGAAAAAGGATAATCGGAATAATGTTTGTAAAAACCCTCAATACTGATTTGTGTATTATTATCGGGACGATATTCAAAACCCGAAACCAGGTGATCGGCAATAATATATTTTAATCCGGCCTCCCGATTAATGTAAAATCCCGCTGTATCTTTATAACCCATTGATGTGTATGGTGGTCGCTGGTAAAAGCGTCCGGTATTAAAATTCCAGGCTACTTTTTTTGTAATCTGAATGGAAGAACTGAGACGCGGCGACAAATGCTCCAGTGGATTTTTCATTTCCCTCGAGTATGAACTACCATCAGCCCGAATGCCAAAAGAAAGCGTCCACCTTTTATTAAAGTAGCCTTTGCTTGTCTGTCCGAATATGGCATAGTGAAACATATCCAGGTAGGTATCATAATTTACTTCCCGCAAATCGTTTCCCAGATATACCTGATTAAAACTGTTGTTCAGATATTTTGCATATTGCAGACCCCCACCGAACATAAACTTATATTCCGATGGCAAATCGAAATTCCTTTCGTACCGAAATTTATTTTCTATCTCGTCCGATGAATAGTTGAGGGTTTTACCCAGGCTTTCATCATTATTCAGGTACTTGTAGGCAATATTATTCAGGTAGTTCCTGCTCAATACCCAGGTATCGTAACCTCTCTCCCTGTAATGTTTATACACCGATCCAACAGTATAGTTCCATTGCTCATTAACCGGTAAATAACTTAAAATATATCGCTGATCGGGTGTATTGTTGGCATCAAGATTTAATTTAAACTGATCGATAGCGCCCAGTCCTATAAAAGTTATCTCGTTCTTTTCGTTGATACGGGTTCTGGTTTTAAACTGAAAATCGTTATATGTTGGAAGAAACGGAAGCTGGAGCGCTGCAAAGAGAAATTGAAGATATGATCTGCGCGCCGAAGCTATAAATGTGGTATTGAAAGAAACGGGTCCATCGAGGGTGACGGCCAGG
Source organism: uncultured Bacteroidales bacterium (assembly GCA_964442665.1). Taxonomy (GTDB): domain Bacteria; phylum Bacteroidota; class Bacteroidia; order Bacteroidales; family UBA10428; genus UBA10428. The sequence goes on along the minus strand of CAYUAV010000072.1, from coordinate 5,405 downwards.
TCGCTTGCTCCTACCGAACCCCTGAATTTTAGTTTTTCCTTGTTGCCGTCAATCTGTCGCATATCTAGTATCGAACTTAATGCATTTCCCATGTTGGCCGGAAATGCACCGGAATAGAAATTGACCTCGCGAATAAAATCGACATTAATAATACCCACCGGACCACCTGAGGCACCTTGTGTGGCGAAATGATTTAAGTTTGGAATTTCAACTCCATCAAGATAAAACCGGTTCTCGCTTGGACCCCCTCCTCTTACAATTACATCGTTGCGATAGGCCGGAGTGGATGCAACACCGGGAAATGACTGAATAACCTTAGATATATCGCGGTTACCCCCGGGATTTTTTTCTATTTGCTCAATACCGATTCGACGCAACGAAAGCGGACTTTCCTCACTTTTCCGGAATGGCGACGCCTTAACAATAATTTCATCGAGAGCCACGGCCGTTTCCTTCAACGGTATTTCAATAAACGACTTGTTGGCATTAGTGACGGTGAATTCCTCGGAAACATACTGCTCAAAACCCACAGAACTTGCAACTATTCGAATATAGCCCGGTTTAATTCCCGTAAAAATAAACTTGCCGTCCAGGTCGCTTACCGAACCTATATTTGTGCCATAGATTATAAGATTTGCAAACGGAACCGGTTCGTTATTGGCCCGGTTAAATATTCTTCCCTCAATAACTCCCGATTCGACTTGCTGACCATAAATAACATCAGCATTACCCAATAAAAAAGATATAAAAAGTACCTGACTTATTCTTCTCATTCTATTTCATAGATAAATGATGATCGTACAACAGAATGAAGTAAATAATGTTTAATGAAAATGTTAATTTTTTAAACATTATTTTCAAAATATTGAAGCAGGCCTTTTAAGTCGAGAAAGGTATAGGTGTCAGACAATGTCTTTATTTTGTCAATAATCGATTGTCTGAAATTAACATATGCCTTCGTATTTGGGAAAAGTGGTTTATGTTTAACTGAGATTAAGATTCTTTCAACATCCCGCATGATTTCCATATCCTTCGCCAAAATAAAATATTCGCTAAACCTGTTCCATGTATAAAGTTGTGCAAAATCCGAAGGATGGAGCATATCGGAGGCATAAAACCGATAATCGCGCAACTCATCCATAAAAATCTCATAGGCCGGGAAATAGTAAATATTACTATTTAATTCCTGAAGCATTTTTATGGTTAGTATTAGTGCTGCCTTACTTCGTTGATTCCCAACCGCTCCGTCTTTCCAATGACGAATAGGACTAACGGTAAAAATGAATTTTGCATCAGAATTTACTTCCTGGATTCTTTCAATACACTGCCTTAATGCTTCATACGACTGTTCAGTTGAAAGAAAACTTCGTTCGAAGAATGATGCCGGCTGCTTATGGCAATTCGCCACTACTTTCCCGGTTTCTTTTAACCGATAAACCCAGGAGGTGCCGAGAGTAATAAAAAAAAATTTTGCCTGTGTAACATATTTACGGGCTTCTGCAAAGCTGGAATTTATATTTGCCAAGCAGGTTTTTTTATCAGGATGTGAAAAAAGTGTATAATGCGCATAGCTAAACCACAGCTCGTTGTAAAAAGAAATATCATCCCCGGTAAATTGTTTTTTATTGATTATAAGTTCCAGATTCCCTGCAATCGACATCGGATTATATAAAACACCGAATGGATTATGACAAACCGGAAACCGTAATTCTTTCATCTTCTTTCCCATATAATCGGCGAAACAAGATCCCATGAAGAACAACTTACTCTGGTAGCTGATTTGGAAGTCTGGTTCTGATATTTTTACAAGAGTTACAAAATCAGTCATTTAGTAGCTTTTCTCTGTAATTGTATATTTATCCAGCCAGCCAACAAGCGATTCAAAGACCTTTTCGTGATCCAGATCATTGTGGAGTTCATGAAAGCCTCCTTCCCACTCGATAAAAGTTGTACGCTCGCCGGCATTACGGACAAAATTCCGCGAAGTGTCACAGGATGTAATGTTATCGCTATTACCATGCATCACCAGCAAAGGAATATTGATCTTATAAATACTCATCGATGCCTTTTGACCGGCTTCAATAATTTGTAGTGCCAGCCGGACACTAATTCGATCATGGACTAAAGAATCAGTCCGGTAATGATGTACAGCACGGAGATCCCTCGAGATGTCTTCTGCTTTTATACCGTTATTTATCAGTATTCCCGGGAGAATGGCACCAACCAGTTTAGCCAAAGTTATTTTAATCGGCGAATATTTTTTTGAGAGTTCAAGCCAGGGAGAACTAACTATCAATCCTTTAATTACTGAATTGGTCTGAATAGCGTAGTTAATGACAAGATTACCTCCAAAGCTAAATCCGTAAAGGAAAAACGGCATATCAGCAAATTCTGCTTTCCCATTTTCAACGAAAAGTTCAAGATCGTTTAACAACTTATCATAGCCGGAACTGTAACCTCTTTTGCCTTCAGAACGCCCATGACCCCTCATATCGAAACTACGCACCGTGAATCCTTTTTTTGCCAGTTTTATTGCCCAATGCGAATAGCGCCCGCTATGATCACCGTACCCGTGAATCAGATTAATAATTGCCCGCTGTTCATGTACAGCAAACCATGTCTGCGAATATAATTTAATGCCATCATACGATTTCCAATGAGTTTCGGTATATTCTATCGTATTTCCCTTGCGTAAAAGCTCACTCTTCAACATATTTGTATAAGAATAAAATAAAAATTGAAATTTTATGCAGTTATATTTTTAAAATAACGGCTCTAAATAATTGTTAATTACTTAATAACAAAGGTAGAAAAATGCAAAAATTAATACAACTATCTACCCATAACCAAAACGGATTATATGATATTACCAGAGAAGTTGAGAAAATTGTGACGGAAAGCAAGATCCGCCGAGGAGTAGTCAATGTTTATGCCCAGGGCGCTACTGCAGCCATAATGATCCAGGAAAACTGGGACGATTCGGTTCAACGCGATGTAATAACACTTTTACGCAAGCTCATTCCATCTGGTGTATGGGAACACGATGCACAGGATAACAACGGCGATGCCCATTTAAAGGCCGGGATAGTTGGAGCCAGCGAAACTATACCGGTAACAGATGGTAAAATGGGACTTTCGACCTGGCAAAATATCTTTTTCTGTGAATTCGATGGCCCCAGGAATAACAGGAGTATTCTTATCACTGTAGTTTCAGATTGATTCCTGCAAAAAGGAAGGTCTGATGACATATGAAGATTAATCAGATCCTATTTGGTTAAAAACTCAATATTCCTCTTTAATCCCCTATAACCAGCCCGCAGTAACGCTGATTTACCGAATATTTTATTAAACCGGTCTTCGGTGAATTCTATCCAATCGGTTCGCTCCATAGCCAGTAAACCGGGAATGGGTACAAATTCTTCAACTTCATTTGGCCTGACTTTCCGGTTCCATGGACAAACATCCTGGCAGATATCGCATCCGAAAATCCGGTTTTCGAATTTTCCTCTTAATCTGGCATTGATTGCTCCTTTGTGTTCAATTGTCCAAAAAGAGATGCATTTACGGCTGTCGATCACGCGGTCCCTCACAATAGCATGGGTCGGACATGCATCAATACATTTTGAACAACTGCCACAGAAATCAGGAATAATTGATTCATTATATGCCAACTCCACATCCACCATCAACTCACCTATAAAACAGAACGATCCGTACTTGGGTGAAATCAGGTTTGCATTTTTGCCAATCCAGCCCAGACCGGCCAGGCTTGCGAGTGCCCTTTCAAGCACCGGAGCCGAATCGATAAAAATCCTTCCATGAAACGGTACAAGTTCATCCTCTATCGATTTTTGCAATTTTTTAAGCATTGCTTTTATAACCGAGTGGTAATCGCGGCCATAAGCATATTTCGAAACAAGAAAGTTATTCTCGCCTTGTTGCTGTCTGTCAGGGTAATAATTCAGCAGAACAACAATAACCGATTTCGTTCCGGGAACAAGTAATTGCGGATTAGATCTTTTTTCAAAGTGGTTTTCCATGTATCCCATCCCGGCATGCATACCCTGATCAAGCCATTCACGAAGTTTTACTGCATCCTCCGTCAGTTTGACGGCTGGAACAATACCACAATCGGTAAAGCCATGTTTCAGAGACAGCTCTTTAATTTTACCGGAAATCCGTTGCAATTTACGCTCCATGTTCAGAAAAAAAGGCCCGTATTGAACGAGCCTCTGAGATGATTTCTTCTTAGCCAGATACTAAAGCTTTTTCTTTACTTCAGTTGTTTCGTAAGCTTCCACAATATCACCGGGTTTAAGGTCGTTGAAATTCTGAATGTTTAATCCGCATTCGAGTCCGCTTGCTACTTCTTTTGCGTCATCTTTAAATCGTTTCAGCGATCCAAGCTCACCGGTATAAATTACAATACCATCGCGAATGATACGAACCTTCGAATCACGCCTGATCTTACCTTCTTTTACCATACATCCTGCAACCGTACCAACTTTCGTGATCTTAAAAACTTCAAGAATTTCAAGCGTTGCTGTAATTTCTTCCTTTATTTCAGGTGAAAGCATACCTTCCATTGCCGATTTTATCTCATTGATCGCATCATAAATAATGGAATAGAGCCGGATATCGATTTCTTCCTTTTCCGCCAGTCGCCGGGCACCCAACGAAGGCCGTACTTGGAATCCGATAACAATAGCGTCGGAAGCCGTTGCCAGCATAATATCACTTTCGGAAATCTGACCAACTCCCTTATGAATGATATTCACCTGTATTTCAGGATTTGAAAGTTTTATCAGCGAATCGGACAATGCTTCGACAGAACCATCAACATCTCCCTTAACAATAAGATTCAATTCCTGGAAGTTACCGATTGCGATGCGGCGGCCAATTTCATCGAGGGTAATATGTTTCTGTGTTCGCATTCCCTGTTCACGCTGCAATTGCCCTCGCTTAGTAGCGATTTCCTTAGCTTCCCGTTCGCTTTCCATCACATTAAATTTATCGCCAGCCTGCGGTGCCCCGTTCAGTCCGAGAATTAATACCGGCGTCGATGGGCCGGCTTCATCAATAGCCTTACCTCTCTCATTATACATCGCTTTTACTTTTCCCATATGCGTACCGGCCAGTACAATATCTCCAATTCGCATTGTTCCCGCTTCGACAAGGATAGTACAGGTATATCCCCTTCCCTTATCGAGCGATGATTCAATTACGGTTCCGTGAGCATATTTATCGGGATTTGCCTTAAGCTCCAGAAGCTCGGCTTCGAGAAGCACTTTATCCAGCAATTCGGTAATCTTAATCCCATTCTTAGCCGAGATATCCTGCGACTGGTATTTTCCTCCCCAGTCTTCAACAAGGATATTCATATTGGCAAGTTCTTCTTTTATTTT
>CAYUAV010000071.1:9728-11058 GCA_964442665.1 uncultured Bacteroidales bacterium | reverse complement strand
TGATATTTTTTGATTTGGCCACCTCGTAGCATTTTTTTAATTCCCAAACCTCAAAAGCACCAATATTCCTCCAAAAATTTTGTCTAATAATTGATTCCAGTTTTTTGTTACTCCAACTACTTAATAGTGTAATATCGTAAAAGATTATAACCTGTGGGAGGATTAATAGAAATCATCGTATGGAAAGTTTCATAATTTTCTGATGACCCGTATCAACGAAATTTTACCTTATAGCATAACGACCCGGAGAATAACTCCGGGTCGTTTTCAGCACAATAACAGGTTACAATAGGCTTTTACTTTACGACACGCAAGCGTGTCATAATTGTTACCTTCAAGAGGTCCGCTAAAAATCAGCGATTGATAGTAATATGTTTTGTATCCTCCCTATATGGATAGATAAGCCCATATCCATTCGTGGTTCTTTTGCTGATACTCAATCTGAACTGATATGCGCATTTAGGTATTTTGCTGCTGGTATAGATAGAGGCCGGATATTCAATTTTAAAGGTTCCTCCTTTCCAACTTTTCGAAGCTGAAATATGCCCTGAGTAATCATCCACTGCCTTGTCGGGAGAGGTAGGTGGCGGAGTAACATATTGATTATGCCCGTAAATTGCATTAAGTGCATACGATCTTAAATGACCTCTGGTATCGAACGCCTTGAATTCTATCGAAATTTTTCCTGAAGTAAAGTTTACGATATCACAAACATTAACTGGTGATCCATCATGAAGAATCTTTCCAATCTCGCAATTCGTAGGAGGTGAATTATCTATCTGCACCTTCAGTTTACCATAAGTAGGTTCAATTATTAACGTAGGTGCAGTAAGCTTAACCATACTCCCTGAACTTTCATTATAACCCTCTATTTCCAACTGATACAATCCATCTACCACTTTTGTTGTATCCCACCTTATCAATCGATCAGGATAGATCCACGGTAAACCATGTGTTGGAATTGAATACAAATTATCAATACCTCCAATTGAATCTGGTCCCATCCTTTCCGATACAAATTTCTTCAATACTGCATCGTAGCGCAGATTATACAGCGGATCACTGATCTCAACATATCCTCTGCTTCCACTCTTATATTTAATTTTATAATGGTCGACACCTGTAAAAAAACCAAACCACCCACAAATATCTAATGTTCTTCCAAATGGAGCATCTGAATTCAAACTATTAGGAGGGGGTGATTTAGCATATCCATCTGTCAGATCAATGTCACTTATAGGTATAATTCCAACACGGGTAAAAACAAAAAGGTTATCATATGGAACTCCGCCTATCGGAAGATTAACTGTAATACAGTCATCTGCCAAAA
>CAYUAV010000071.1:0-9718 GCA_964442665.1 uncultured Bacteroidales bacterium | reverse complement strand
CATCAGCAATATTCCATCTGGTATCTTCTGCAGGATTCTCATTATAAATCACATTGTTGACACCATCTATATTTTGAGTAACTCTGAATATAATATCAGGTCTGGCGGGAGAACCCACAGGACCCGTACTAAAGCTGAAGCTGACATCAAAATAACCATCCGTATTGGTTTGAGTAGTAGCTATTAAATCGCTTTTGAAGTTACTTCCCACTTTATCTACCTCAAATACTTCAACCTGAGCAAATGATGCTCCTAATCCTGAAGTTTTTGATATTACTCTGCCTTGAATATTATATGTAGCCATATTGTTAATTTTATTATTTAGTTCATAATAAATATTTAAATTCTATCGACACCTAGAAGCCATATATAACTCCCAGATGTGTTACGATAAACTGGTTGCTTTTATTCAGAATCTTATGGTAGTCATGACCAAACTCAAGTTTGCAATCGCTTGCTAAAGAATAAGTCCATGACCATCCTGCATTGATTCCGGCTTCAGTGGTCCCGAACCTGGATAAATACATACCCGGACCAGCATTTATACATAAATCGATATTTGATGAAAGAGCAACATGCCACTTAAGATTGGCTGAAACATTCCACCAATTGATATTATCAACAATGGGTGATTTGGTTTGAAAATTATTGATACCAACCAGAAGAAGAGCAGACAGATTTCTTGTAATCGGATACTCAAAATCCGTAATAATACTAAAACCCGAATTACATGTATCAAAACAGGAAGCTAATGGTATGGTTTTACCCAGGTGAAAGCTCAATCCGCGCAGCTTTACCTTCATGTTTTCACTAGAAACAGGTTTAAATGTTATTCCTCCTACTAATTCACCATTTATCTGAAGACTTGCATTTACTTGATCAACTGTTTGATTTGAACCATCAGGATGATCCAGTCTTAAGCTGGCAAGTTTAATTTCATTTGGTTGAAGCTCAAAGTTTTGTAGTGAATCAATACCCGGTGCCGAAATTCTGACATGCCATCCTTTTGGAAGATTAGAAGTAAGAATACCTGCTGATGCCTGCTCATTTGTTGGATTAACAATCAGAAAATTAAACGAGCAATCGGAGCAGGTTACTGCAGTAAAATTATTCTGTGCTGCATTATTCTCAGTATTACTATCCGATTCACAGGTAATTTCAACCCGAACACAAAAGTGATCAAACATACTTATTGGATAAGGCCACAGTCCACCATTATTCTCACTCAAATTGCTTAAGTCCCACGATGTTTGAATGACTGTGCTTGATGCGGCAGGAATCGAAGCAATTGTTGCTGTAATACCGATTTGCTTAAAATGCGTGTGAGGATATCCCATGCCGTAAGGCGCATAAAAAAACTTAACCTGCACATTTGTTGCAGTGCTTGTTCCAATATTATGAACCCTGGCCCACAATTGGTTAACAATCCCCAAACTTGGTTCTCCACACTCCTGTATTCCGTTTCCGTTATTGTCAGCCCAAATATCAGGTGTTTCCCAGGGTGGAGCTCCCCAAGGCTGAATATAGCAGTCAGGGTATGCCATTATGAAACTGGAATTAAACCAGAAGAAAATAAGGCATATTAATCCGATAACTTTTTTTGATGTACTTTTCATTATTTTTCCTCCTAATTTGATTTAGGTTAAACATAAATTAATCGAGTGACCTCATGATTGAATCTGTTGATCATGAATACATAAGACTTTCTGAACATATGTGTAATTTCCCGGTACGATATAACCTCACTAATGGAATATTCTTTAAGAGTGGTCAGATCTGAATAAGAATGAAGCATGCTTAAGAGACAAAAACAGTAGGATCAGAAGGAAATTAAGTATGGAGAGAATTTGTTATAATAAAATACCTATCATTTTATGGATTGCTTAGACTAAACAGATCCTTTACGTCTTATCTGCGAGAAATTATTGTTTTCTAACGCTAATTAAATTCAGAAGAAAATCACCTGCCAGGCTGTTATGCAATAAACTTATTATTTTTAATTACCCATAAATTCTATATTCTTTTCTGTACTTAAATTTTCATTCTTTCTTTCAATTGTTGCGCCCTGGCATAAAAAGGATGGTTTTTATTTTCCAGTATGGTATCAAGTTCTTTTATCGATTCATTCGTATTATCCGATGCCAGATAAGCCAATGTCAGGTACCATTCGGAAGAATAACTATATACACTCGTGCCGGCCGATAGCTCCCGAAACAGAGGAATAGCCTTATCGTATTCATGGGTATTAAAATAACAATGGGCCAGGTAGTAATCCACTTCCGGCGTTTTTTCTTCTATAGATTCCCATTCCTCTATGGCTTTTCCAAAAGATTTAGTTTTATAAGCAGCAGCTCCGGCCGACCATTTTTCGTCTATCGTTCCCATGGTGCTGCCTGGAGTATCAGGTAAAGTATATGCATGGAAAGCAATCATTTCATTCGATTCCGATACCGGGCGAATGAGAAAATATAGTCCTGCCAATATGGCCATACAGGCAGCGGCGGAAGAAATGACAATTGTATATAACCGTTTCTGTTGCTGTTTCCTGTCCTGCTTCCACCCGGTATACTTCGCTCTGAGTGCTTCCTCTTCCTCCAGGTCAACGGCATCCATACCCAGTTTATATTCCTCAACAAGTCGTTGAAGCCCCGGGTTATTAATGATCTCTTCCTCAAACCTGATGCGTTCTGCCGCACTCAGCGTATGTTTGAAATAGGCATCTATACGGTTTTCATATTGTTCTTCCATAAAACACCCACTTTATGTTGTTGAACCAGTTCCCATAATTTTTTTCTGCACTTCGAAAGGGCGTTGGCCGCATTCTGTGCATTTTTAAGTCCCATCTCCTTCGCTATCTCTTCCATCGATAGCTGATCGATGATAAAATATTTTAACCGGATGATTTTCCGGCACGATGCATCGAGGCTGCGAAATATTTTGCGGAGAATATCTGACTGCTCTCTGTGTTCCAATATATGCTGGGGATCATCGAAGGTTGCCGGGCTTTGCTCAGACTCGGTTTCAAGTGAAGCAGGTCTGTGTTTTTTAAGCTCATTGCGCCATAAATTAAAACAAAGCTGATAAAAATAGCCCTTTATGGCACCTCCCCTGTACTTCCCTTCCTGCATATTTGAATTCAGTAAGATAATCCCGTTCTGGTAACAATCTTCGGCATCTTCCTGCTTTCCGCTTTGTTTTCGAATGGCTGTTCCAATCTGACGCTCCAATTTCCTGTCGGCATGGATCCGTTCTATGACCCGGTCCCTTGAGCTCTTATCAGTCATTAATTGTTCAGTCCACAGGCGTTTTGCTTCCTGTGTAAAAAATTGAGAGAGTGGCAGATTCCTGTCCAGCTCAAAACGCCGTACCTTTCTGTCGAAAAGAATGATACAGTCTTCAATAATCTTTTCTGCATGAACAGAATCGCCTCCGCCTTCCATAATGATACCCTTAATAATTGAGGGATAACTGCTACGGATCAACAGGTATTTTAATGCCTGGTCTCGTACAACGCCTCCTTTGAGAATATTCTCAAACAGCATGTTGTCCGGGTAGTGTTCCCTTTCTATTATGTGTAACATGAAGGCCGGATCTAATCAGTATAAGTTATCCTATTTATAGGGTCAAAATGTACCAAAACGTTGGATCAAGCATTCGAGTATTTTGGTGTCATTGATCTCCCTGCTGCAATGCATATATTAATAGTAATATACTATTTAGCCACCAAGACACCAAAACACAAAGTCATCACCAAATATAGAACACTAATTTGAACTTTTGACTTTTAAAGTTATATAGAGGTTCGGTGTACGATATTTTTTATTATTACTGTCCGATTAAAATTGTTAATCCTCTATGAGGAATTTGTACGGATTTGTATTGTCTTGATCTACAATGCTTCAACTGCTACGCAGTATTCGCCATAGGCGATAAATTATTGTAGCATAAAAACAAACCCCTTCTATTTTATTTCCTCGTAGAGGATAAATAAATACAAGGTATTCCCAATAGGTAAATAAGTTTTTCCGGACAATAGTGATTTTTTATTACTTTTAGAGATCGGATCGGATTAGAGAGAGGCAATTTTTACAATTGGTAAATTCAAAGGTGATTAATCCGCTCATTCCCATATTTCCCAATACCAGGTGTAAATAAAAATGAATTTTACCCATATAATTAATTCATATTAACCTTATAAATAAAGCAACAAATGAAAACAAAACCAACCCTGCTTATTATTGCTGTTATAGCCTGTTTACTGGGTATCAACAGCTGTTGCCGACGAGATTTTAACCGTTGTAAAAACCTGAGTGCCGATATCATTCCCAATCAGCTTATCGTGCAGTTTGATAGTAATAAAACAATAGTTAACATCCGGGAGAAACTCAAGGAAATTCAGACAAAGTTCCCGGGTGTTACCTATGACAGTTGCGGGTGTGGACTTAATATTGTCTTGCTGGAATTTCCTCCAAATATGGGTCAGGATCAAAGAGGTGAAGTAGCTGGTAGTGACCTTGATCAGGAAGGTAAATTTCCAAATCTTAGGTTAGTATTGGATCCTGTTCCGATTCCGAATGTTCTGGAATATAAAGATTTGCCCGATACTACTTTTGTGGGATTTGATATCATAGTGGCTGTAATTGACGGTGGCATTAAAAAAGATGATGAATCACTGAAAAACCGGTTGTGGATCAATCCGGATTACAAAAACAGTTGTTATAAGACCGATTTATTTGGTTACGATTTTGTTCATATGGCCGGCTATGACAAACCTTCCATTATCAATGCGCATGGAACGCAGGTCAGTAAACTTATCGTAGAGAATATCGGTGAAAAAGTAAATGTCCAGTTGATGGACCTGAGGATTTTTGATGAAAAGGGAGAAGGCAGACTATTTCATGCACTCTGTGCCCTGGACTATGCTGTAAACAACGGTGCCGACCTGATTAATATGAGCTGGGGGTATTATAAAAGCAGTGAAGGAAGCAACGACTCTCTCCTGTTAGAATTTCTTAAGAAAACAGAAAAGGCTTATATAACTGTTCTGGCCTCTGCCGGAAACGATACCATCAATACGGACTGTTGCCTCCATTTTCCCTCCGGCTTCTATGCTGACAAATATAACTTGAATAATATCATCTCAGTGGCTGCGCTTACAAAACCAACGAATGTCAGACTCGCTGATTATTCCAACTGGGGAAAACAGACTGTAAGTGTAGCCGCACAGGGAACATTCAAGTCGGATCAGGGTGTGCTATTAGAGGGGACATCCTATGCCACCCCACTGGTAACCCGGCAGGCTGCAACCATAATTTCAGACAACAGGACAATCATGGATAAGGACTTGGTCATATGCATCGAAGGTAACACCGAACGTCTTGAAGGACCTAAAGAAATAAAGAAGGGTAGACTTATTATGGAAACTCCCACGTGTGAATAATAACAGTTTTGCACGTAAAGTATATTCGAAATAACGTGCTTTTAGTACCGTCATTGCGAGCGAATCCCGGTCCTGATCCTTATAAATCGGGACCGGGAAAGTGTGGCAATTTCGCATACTCTATTGAATGGTATAATAATGAACCAGATTACCACGTCGCTTCGCTCCTCGTAATGACGGTATATTATAACCGGATCACTTTGTCCCAATCCCTAAATATCAGGACGGAATTTGTGATGTCGGGAAAAAATGTTTTATAAAAGATTCTTAGTTATTGACCCGAAAGAATAAACCTAAGCATTAAACAAATAGTACTTTTTATTGATGGTTATTACCTCCAACAAAAATTATTCAACACTCAGAACTATCATAATTCTGAATATATTTTTTTTTCTATACTTCAATTATAGCCCGCCTGTTATTGCATCAAACCCCACCTTAACTGATATTTCTGTTAAGGAAAAAAAGTTATTGGATTCGCTGAATACTATAATCACTCAGTGGTTTGATAATAGCATTTTAAGCGAAGACGAGATATTATTTAAGCTGGATTCCATTCAAAGACCTGTAATAAATGATTATGGAGCGGAATCACTATCAAACGCTTATATTCTTCATAAAAAAGGTGTTGCTTACTATAGGAAGGGCTGCAAGGAAGATGTGGATTATTTGAATGATGCACTCTGGCATTATCAGGAAGCACTTAAAATAAGGATGTTGTATATTAACCATACTGACAAAGAAAAAGTTATACCAGATATTATACGAGGCTATAATAATATTGGAGGCTGCTATTTAAAACTCAAACAGCCCTATAATTCTATTAAAAATCTGCTTAAAGCATTAAAAATTATCTATGAAAATTCTGATATAGAAAACAGTACTAAGCTGATTTACAGCCTGAATACATTATGCGCCAGAACTTATTGCGAAATAGGTGATTATGATAATGCCCTATTATTCTATTCTAAAATTATAAACAGTAGCATACTCAAAGTAGATCAGGAATCTGATGATAATTTATTGCAGTGGAAAATTCGAGCTTTAATAGAAGCAGGAGGTATACAGGCATTATATTTAAAACAACCTAAAATGGCCTTGCCTAATCTAAATCTGGCTCTCAGTCAATTGTTGCAAAGAAACTCCTCAGACGATTATGTATTACTGGCAGATTGTTTTCATAATTTAGGATTAACTTATTGGTTAATGCAGGATTATAAGCAATCTGAAATTTACTATAACAAATCAATTGTTCTTAATTATAAATTAAACCTCCCCTCAAGCCTGGCAAAAAATTATCTGATGACAGGCATTTTGTTTTATGAGTTGGAAAAACCTGACAGCTCCGAATTCTATCTTATGAAAGCCGGGAAAATGTATTCTGCAGTTGGTGCTAATTTTAAATGGTCATATATATATGATAACCTGGGCGATGTGGAATATAAAAGAGGGAATTTCATGAAAAGTCTTGAATACGATAACCGGGCATTAAAAATTCTGTTACCCGGCTTTCAGCCAAAGACTATAAATGCGGTACCCATAATTACAAAAGATGCTATAATTTCGGATAAACAGGGTGTACTCATTTCCCTATCATCCAAAGCGGGCACACTCTTGGAATTATACCGCCGAAAGGGAGATATCCGATACCTGCAAAGTTCATTGAATCACTTTCTGGCGGCCGATACTGTTATGGGTCTGATACGCTCCGAATTCATTGCTGATGCCTCAAAATTCACTTTGGTCGAAACTGCGAAAACTGTCTATGAGCAAGCCATTGAAGCATGTATGGAATTGTATAAAATTGACCCTGACTCCAAATGGTTTGATATGTCTTTTGCTTTTTCCGAAAAGAGCCGGGCCATTGTACTTCTCGATGCCGTACGTAAAATCAAAGCTGAGAATCTGATCCCCGATGATTTACAAAGGAAGGAAAAAGAGTACAACCTGATGATGAATTATTATGAGAAGCAACTGGCCCTGGAAAATCAGGATGATGAAAAATCCGGAACAGATATCAACCTGATCGATACCCTGCTGCTCTACAGAAGAAAGTATGCTGAATTATTAAATACTATCAGAGACCAATATCCAGACTATTTCAATCTGATCTATAATCAATCTGCAATCAATACTGAAATAATAAAAAACCTGTTATCGGAAAATCAATCCTTAATTGAGTACTTCGTTGGAGACAAGAATATCTATCTTTTCTATATTGGTAAGGATACAACAGTAATGCTTAAAGGTGAACATACCGATTCTGTTCAACAGTGGGTAAGCCGGTTCAATAGCTTTATTCAGCAGCAGGATCTGCTGTTTGCATTACCTGCTTATAAACTATATAACAGTTTAATATATCCCTTAAAGGAAAAGATCCAGTTACCTGAAAAGCTCATTATAATTCCCGATGATGTATTAAGTACGTTGTGTTTTGATGCGCTGGTCACACGGAATACCTCAACCGAAAAATCAATAATACCCGATTCTGAAGATTATTTATTATCCGAATATCAATTAGCCTATTCCTTTTCAGCCTCAATGTACCGGGAGACTTATAATAAAACTGCTAATAATGGAAAAACGTTTCTTGGAATTGCCCCATCGTTTAAGAAAGGGATTTATTTCAACGATGAATATTTTCAGCCATTGGATAATAATGAAAAAGAGATCACGCAGATAAAAGGGATCTTAGGAGGGAGGATTCTGACCGGAACGGCTATTTCAATTGACAATCTACGTAACTATTTAGCCGAGTATACGATCATCCATTTTGCCACACATGCAAAAGCAAATAATGAAAACGGCAATCTTTCATTTATCATTTTGAATCCTGATAAACCGGAAGTTATCTATGCCAAAGACCTTTATACGCTCGGTCTGAATGCCAACCTGGTGGTTTTAAGTGCCTGCGAAACCGGGACCGGTTCATTGAATAAAGGCGAGGGTATTATCAGTCTGGCACGCGGTTTCTTTTACTCAGGTGTATCCTCAATCGTGACCAGTTTATGGGATGTCAGGGAAGGCAGCAATACAGAAATTATTAAGAAGTTTTATGCAGGCTTGAAATCCGGATTAACTAAAGACCAGGCACTTAGAAATGCAAAAATTGACTATCTGAAATCAATCGTATCGGAAAATAGTATAAAAACTCATCCCTATTTCTGGGCACCTCTTATTTGTATCGGAAATATGAATCCGGTAGAGGTCACCAAATCAAAACATTTGATAATTTATATCACATGCTCAATCCTGTTGTTATCCTTATTGATCTGGTTAGTAATCAGGTATGATTTTAAGAAGAAATGACAGGGAAATATCTGTGATGATTCATTTTTAAAGTCATTGCCCGGATTACATCAATGCCTTAATCAGTTATCCTTAAATTGATTCCGGCTTAATGATTATTCTGCTGTGTGGCAAATGGTTGCCAGTGAATTATGTTTTATGTATTCAGAAGTATAAAGGTTTGAATAAATTTCGAGTAGAAATATTTCATGGGGCGTTATCCCATACTCCAATAACTTTCTTTTGCTTTTTCTCTTCTTAATCGTTCTTGTATTAAGGGTGTGATAGTTAGAAGAAATCTATTTTATCCCTGTATGTAAGTGCAATTTTTAATCTTATTCTTCATTTTCTTTACGGAAAGAAAACGAAGCAAAAGAAACCGCCACGGGCAAAAAATCCAATCTGTCCCTGTCGCCCGATCCCACGCGAACTATAGCCAGTCAGATTGTATTTCGCGCTGCCCGTGGACAAGCCAACGCACAAGGCTAATATCAAAGCAAAACCACTATACGTTCCACAGACATATTTTATTTGCCTTACGGGCACGCCAGCTTCACCGGGTGGATCCTCGCCTGCGAAGCCAATGGCCGGTTTTTTTTATAACATTCCTGTGAAAACCTGCCTAGCCGGTGAAGTCGGGCAGACAAGCTAACCGGGCCCATGCGTATTTTTTCTAGATGTAAAAATCTTTTGAAATATAAAATTCCCCCTTGGAGAAGGTTAATTTATTTTCTTTCCATACAAATCTTTTAGGCCAAGTAAATTTACACATGGAAAAGCCTGAAGGGCTTTCATATTAGTAGCCCCGGGCAACGCCCGGGGTTTGATATACAACGCGAAACCCGCCACAGATACTTGGTTCCTTCTTGGATAGTTGTTTGTATGTGGCGGAAGGTATTTTTGTTTTTATTCAACGAGTTTTGAAGTTAAGCAGGTTTGTGTTGAACTGTTGGGTGGATGTTCATTTCTTTGTCAGTCGATACAAAGAAA
>CAYUAV010000070.1:7525-11310 GCA_964442665.1 uncultured Bacteroidales bacterium | reverse complement strand
TAGCTCAGATTCCGGAGCAGTGATATTACTTTCATCGTAGTTTTCAGTTTGAACTGAAATTTCAGGTTTATCCCACTTGCTTTCAGATTCAATACTCACAGTACCCTCTGCAATTTTATCCGTTGCAATTAAAGCCAGTACTTCTCCTATCTTGGGTATTTCTCCTTCATGATAAATTATCCGGATTATTTTACCCGATGTAGGAGCCGGAACTTCCGAATCGACTTTATCGGTAGCAACTTCCAATAAAGGTTGATCTTCTTCAACAAAATCTCCTTCTTTGACAAACCAACGTGTTACGGTTGCCTCAATAATGCCTTCACCCATAGCTGGCAATGTAAATTCAAAATTACTCATAGGTATCTAATTGCCGAGATATTTAAAATCTCGAATAATAATTAAGATATCGTTACTTAATTTGTAATCTTTTGCATACAACAAGTTTAAACGCCGAATGGTTTCACTTCCTGTCGATTTCTCTTTCGAAACCGGCAAGGGTGTCAGCACACCGGGTAATATTCCTGATAAATATTCACTATTTGAGGCAGAAGCCGGAGCAAGACCTACCCATGTTTTAAGTTTAACTACAACCTGAAATATATTCCTGAAATAACCCAGAGGTTTCTTAACCATGAAGATAAATACCGGTGAAAAACCAAACAATATGATTGATAAAGCGAGATCAAAAATTCTCTTTTTACGTTTTACAAAACTATGACTTAGAGAGTTGATATTGACAACATAGAATTCGCCTGCCGTATTAATCGAATTACTTCCGATAACCGAAAGACTCTCCGGTGGTGCAATTTTAAATTCAACCGCAGCATCGCCCATTCGCAGCATAGTCTGAATGATTTCCTGTGAGGGTATATCCTTTGCACAAAATACTATTTCATCGATATGGTTAACCGGAACAATTTCTTCCATTTGCGAAATATCTCCGATGTATTCATCACTTATCCACTGGTTATGCCAATTCACCAATCCTATCAGAACAGGTGAGATATTGACCTGTTTGAGAATCGCCATTACACGGTTGCTTTCTTCAGGTGAACCGGCAACAACAATACGCTTTTTCCTTTTCCTGAAGAGTATTTGTACAGTTTTAAAAATAGTACCCTGTGAAAGTCTGTTAATGAAAAAAGCCAAAGCAGCCCACACCGATCCAAATAATAATAATGCCCTCGAATATCGCATACTCTCAGGTAAAAGGGCATATATCAAAAAGATACCAACAGTACCTGTGGCAATTCCTTTCAAAAGATCAACCACGGAAACACGCTTTTCATACCCGCCCGATATATAAACAGAAAATAACCAGATGAGTATATACACCGGAACCACATACAGAAGATACTCATTTGGATAGTAGTTTGCATTATTGAATTTGTATATGGCCCATAGTGGTTGAATTACATAAAACCCGGTATAAATAAGAATCGCATCAATCAGGGGAGTTATACCCGAAAAGAATAACCTGCGTAGTATGGATACTGAAGCCCTTAAATAGATGGCCATATTAATGAGCAGGCTGAAAAGTCTGGCATTACGTAACGAGAAATGTTTCCTGGCAAAAATTATCATGGCCTTATAGAACACGATTACATAATTAATACTGCCTTTTTTTGTACTCTCACCTTTATAATGAATTATTGTGGTATCAGGAAAGTAATAATTTTCAAAACCAGCAAGCTTTATTCTATATGAAAGATCGATATCCTCACCATACATAAAAAATGATTCGTCGAGAATACCTACCTGCTCTAAAACCGATCTTCGTAAAAACATGAAGGCTCCGGGTAATACATCTATTTTATGTATTGTATTTTTATCTAGATATCCCAAATGGTATCGGCCAAATATCTTCGATTTTGGGAATAAAGCCGATAATCCGAAAATCTTAAAAAAGGAGACTTTTGGCGTTGGCAGGGATCGTTTCGATTCGGGAAGAAAATTGCCTTTCCCGTCAATCATTTTTACTCCCAGACTTCCCGCATCAGGGTGTGTTTCCATGAAATCGTAACATTTCCGGAATGTATCCTCCTGCACAATTGTATCGGGATTGAGAAGAAGAACATACCTGCCACGGGCAATTCTGATGCCCTGATTATTAGCCTTCGAAAAACCCAGATTATCCTTATTCTCAATTAGCTTTATATGGGGAAATTTCTCCCGAAGCATCTGACAGGAGCCGTCGACAGAATTATTATCAATAACTATTACCTCTCCTTTAATACGTTCCAGCGATTTAAGTACCGAATGAATGCATTGTTCAAGAAAATGCTTAACATTATAATTGACTATAATTACAGTGAGATCCATCGGTTTTTAAAAGGTCAAATTTACGATTATATACCGATCGGAAAAATATTACAATTTTTACTTGGGAATATTAATGTTACATTGCATCATTAATAATCTGCAGGCATTCCTGTGTCCCATTTCACAGGATTTATTAAAGTAATAGCAGGCATTATCATTCTCATTCATCCTGTAATAGGTCATGGCCAGATTATAATACGTAATAGGATTTGTATCATCTAACTTCAACGACTGCTGAAATTCAGTTACAGCATCTTCATATTCATCTAATTCATACTTTATCATTCCTTTACCATGATATGCCGCAGCACTTCTTGGATTTAAGGCGAGTACTTCATCAAAGTCGTTCAGGGCAAGATCAAAATCCTGGTTGTAGAAGTGTGCCATACCCCTGTTCAGATATACCTTATATATTGTTGCTGCGGGCATATCCAAACGAATTGCATTGTTAAAATCATCGATGGCTTTAGTATACTTCTGTTTCTGCAGGTTTAATACTGCCCTCAGGTAATAATACTCAGGATTATTCGGATACATCGAAATGTACTCCTCAATGTCGGCAAAGGCTTCCCTGCTGCGATCCTGTTGCACCAGGATATTTATTTTTTTTTCCTGGGCATCAAGATTATTAGGTTGCATAACAAGTATATCCTCGATTAGTAATAAAGCTTTGGAGAAGCCCCCAAGCCTGATATTCGCATCAACCAATCTGAGATTTTTTTCTATTTCGCTTTCAGGATTCTGGCCGGTTACGGATGAATGCGAAAAAGACAAAAGAAAAATAAGACTGATGACGGTCAGACGAACCATTTTTTTAAACCCATTAGGCATGAAAGATAATAAAAAGATGAGTGTAATTTGCTCTCTGATAATATAATTAATGAACATAAAAACCAGCGTCAGCCGGAAAAATAACAGCCGATATGTTTTCATACCGGTTGTTCTAATATATTACTTGGCCATCTTCTTAAAATCACTAGCCAATAGTCCGTCAGGATTTTTATCGGATATTTTGTGGTAATCGAAATAATAAAATAATGCATCGGCTGCCCCGATTACTACCTTATAACATCTTGCGTTGAGCTTGGTTCCCTCGGGACCTACTTTATGCAAAAACACTATATTTTCATCGCGATTTTTTATAGCCTCCCTAATTTCATCCTTCGTTACTATTTTAAATTTATACGGATAAATCTTTTTAATCCTTGCTGTAGAATTCACCTCGGGAGCGAGTTCCTCCTCGAGAACGTACAACGTTTTATCTTTAATATCCTTGATATTGTCGTTGTAATGATTCAGAACATTTGCCGAAACAATCTCGGGGTGGTCTTTTATCAGCAAGGCATGATTCTGTATGAACCTTATCAGGATAGCCAGCTTATAGGTATAATTATCTTCATCGACACTATAATAGGCCAAAGGTACGGAAGCTATGTCCGGCATCTGGTCCATACGGAAATAAT
>CAYUAV010000070.1:0-7515 GCA_964442665.1 uncultured Bacteroidales bacterium | reverse complement strand
TGCATCGGTCTTATCATGTTCAAACGAGACCTGTGACATATAAAGAAAGGAATATTGCGGGTCCATGCGAAGTTTTTCAAATTCATCGAAATTGATAAAGTCAAAATCCGTTATCTTCCACTCTTGTTCCATCACCTCACGTATTATATAATTATACTCAAGCAATGGATTATCGAGTAAAACGACCAAAGTTTTGGTATTAAAAAATGCCATAATATCATCACGACTCGGCACATAGCTCTGAGCAGTAATTATAAGAGTCAGAGCATTTGTAATCAAAAAGGCAACTACTTTTTTCATATGCTACGTTTTTAGTTTTGTGGAAAATATAATGGATGTCTTTCGTTAAATTTTCTGATATATATAAATCGCATTTGTTTACGTTTTTTTTTGCTCAAGGCCATGTACTCATCATGCAATTCCGGGTCCTGCATTAAAATAGCTTCTAACGAATTTTCGTCATAATCGAGAACAGTCCCGGTCAAGAAATTAAGTAAATACTGTCTCATTTCGGTAGTTTGATAGGTTGACGGATAGGTGTGGTAAAAGTCCGAATAGGAATAAGAGTATGGCGAATTATACGCGTTATTGTATGTAGTCTGACTTGCAATAAAATGACAAATGGCGCCGATAAGTGTTATCCGGAAATAGCCATCTTCCATTTTTATATATATAAAACCATTTCGGGAATAGCCCCATATATCTTTTGTCTTTAACTCTTGTCTGTTTCCAATCTGATCGTAATAATATATTTTGTCTTTCTCCAGCATCTTATCAAAAAAATCAGGATCGGAATAATCATAAGTCGATATTATTCTCGATTTTGGCAGGGGAGAATTCGTTTTAACCTGATCAAAATTAAGATACAATCCTTCTTTAAATTTAAATTCAGGAGTATACTCAACAAGACCGGACGAATCCGTCTGAGAATACGCTATGGATGATAATAAGGTTACTATTGTTATTAGATTAAACAGTCTCATAGTAAGAATATACGTGTACCATAACAAATTTATCTTATATGTTTTAAAGACCCTAAAAATGTGTTATGTTTTTTAGATAAGGTCCCGGTTAATAAAAACGTAATACTTAGTGTTTTTAGTAGCAAAATAAATTACTATTTATGCTATTTTTAACTAAATTTAATTGAAGTAAACAGAATCCAATGGGAATTTTGCAGCATATTACTTCCTACCTCTCTTCCAAAGTCGACAAAAAAGTCTCGCTCGATAAAGCTAACCGGCTGATCACAATAAGCTTTGCGGCGATAATTGCCGGATTATTTTATTTATTTTTCGGGATCGTTGCACTTATTAATGAAAATTATCCGCTTGCACTATTACTTGGAGTTGCAGCGATAGCAAATTATTTTACCTATTACAGATTAAACTCTTCAACACGTATTGATCGTTATGCCAATATAATCCTTACCATTTCAGGGATTGTTTTTCTTTATTGTCTGACTACCGGAGGAGCTTTTGGCACAGGATTTTTGTGGGTTTTTCCTTTCCCTATATTAGCCATCGCACTGAAGGGGCTTGATAAAGGAACGATATTTTCATCTGTTTTCCTTGTTTTGCTGATTGTTGTTTGTGTCGTAAATTTATACATTCCCTCTCTTCCCGATTATGAACTTACTTTCATCTTAAGACTTATTGGGGCATATCTGGCAATTCATGCGATCATTTTTACGTATGAATTTCTGCGGATGCGCAACCAGACTGCTATGGAACATTGGGTTGCCGAAAGCCGGGATGAAAACAGGCGTAAAGATGACTTTCTCTCAAAACTGTCACATCAAATCAGAACCCCTCTTAATAACATCACCCTTATTTCTACTCTCGTCGACCGGACCAAGCTTCCGGCAGATCAGCAGGATCTGTTCGACACTATAATAGCTTCGACGAATAACCTGGTAAACGTAGTTAACAATATTGTCCAGATCTCGGCACTCGATATTGATGATACTGAACAGATTCAGGTGAGTTTCAACATAGAAACCACTATAGAAAATACCCTTATTCTTTTTAAAAACCAGCATAAAGAATCGCTCGAACTAACCTCTGAAATGGTTATCCCGCGGGCTCATTACATCGGGAACCCGATCCGTATCAAACAATTGATACTTAACCTCATTGAAAATCTTGTAAAAATCAATGTGGAGGGTAAGCTTAAATTGACTTTTAAAGCGACTATTAAACCTGAAAATGATAAGACGAGCCGGTTGGAACTGGCAGTAACCTGTCCTTACTTTAAAATGGCAAAGGATGAGAAGCTGAATTATTTCCTGGCGTCCGACAAACCCATATCATCGATAAAAGAAATACAGAGGAATTATCTCGATTTCAGTATTGCACGAAAAATTGTACAACTCTATTCCGGATCATTCGATATTAAATCGGATGAAGAGCATACAAAAATCCTTATCAGTCTCTTACTTACAAACGATAAAAAAGTATCCAGTAAAGTCAAAGACCTTGAATCCGTTAAGTCAGAACAAATTTTACAGTCCATAAAGACTCAATCGATTGAGAATGCTAATATTTTACTTGTTGAGGATAACTCAATTAATCAGAAAATTGTAATCCTGAGTCTGAAGAATAAGGTGAAAAATATTGAAGTTGCCAATAACGGAAAGGAAGCACTTGACAAATTTGGCACAGCAAAATATGATATCATCCTCATGGATATTCAGATGCCAGTGATGAATGGTATTGTTGCAACTAAGAAAATCCGTGAGCTTGAGTCGAGCACAAATACGCATACACCTATAATAGCCATTACTGCCAACGCATTATCGGGCGATAAGGAAGCTTGTCTGGCTGCCGGAATGAACGATTATATTTCCAAACCCTTCCAGGTTGAAATCCTTCTTCAAAAAATGAAAAACCTGCTCTCGCAGGCTTCGTAAAGTATCATTTTATATACGTATTAATTCAGCTTCTTTCCAGACTATCAGAAAAGATTTTTATTTTTTTTGGGATATATGGATTCCCATAACCAGGATATCATCTACCTGATCGAGGTCACCTTTCCAATCCATAATACTTCTGCGCAGGAATTCTACCTGACGATCCATGGGGAGCTGATGCAGGGCCAATAATAAGTGCCGGAAACGTCGGTACTTGTATTTTTTGCCATCGGGACCACCAAACTGATCAGCATATCCATCAGTAAAAATATAGATAATATCACCATCCTTTAACGGTACAACATGGTCGTTAAAGGGTTGTGCCGGTGTAGCTATGTCTAACTGGTTCAAACCAACGGAAAACCGATCGCCTTTTATCTCTGTAATGGTATTGTCGCGGACAAGGTATAACGGATTAAATGCCCCGGAATATTCCAACACTTTAAGTTCAGGATCGACTGCACAAAACGCAACATCCATACCATCGCGTAGCACAATATTTTCAATATCCCTGAAGATATTTTCAAAACCCTGATTCAAACTTTTAAGAATCTCGGCAGGTTGCCTTTTTTTCTCAATTTCAGTAATACGACGGAAAAGTTCAAATCCGATGATCGACATGAAAGCTCCGGGAACACCATGACCTGTACAATCAACTGCAGCAAAGTATATCCGCCCGTCAACTTCGTTTACCCAGTAAAAATCACCACTTACGATGTCCTTTGGGAGATGAAGTATGAAAGAATCAGGGAAAAACTTTCTGAACATTTTCTGGGAAGGCATTAAGGCCATTTGAATGCGTTTTGCATAATTAATGCTATCCGTAATATTCTTATTCTTTTGTGTAAGTTCTTCCTTCTGCATTTCCACTTTTCGGGCAATAAATTCTCTTTCGCGATATTCCTTGTTTATCCTTCTGAGTTGCCGTGTAGTAAAGAGTAAAATCATGTAAAAGAGCAGGAAAAATAATATGCTATATGATACGACAGCAATCCGCGAACGCCACCAGGGAGCCATCATATGCAGTATCAGTTCATGTGGCTCTTTGCACCATACACCATCATTATTTGCACCCCTGATTTTTAAAACATAATTGCCAGCCTTCAATCGAAAAGGATTATAGAAATAATTTATCGTGCCAAGGTCAATCCAGAGATCCGGATTCCCTTCCCGTTGTAATGAGTACTGGTAAGTATTTTTTCCCGGATCCCAGAAATCAAGAACAGCCAATTTAAAGAGCATATGGTTGTATTTGGTTTCGATATCGATTGTATCAGCACCTATAACATTAACAGTATGTCCTCTGCCATGGTTATACAGTTCAATGCCTGTGATCTCAACATTTGGTATAGTATGGTTTACAGGAAGGCTATCAGCATTAAACAATATAAAATGATCATCACCAGCAATACACATAACTCCGAGTGAATTTTTATCAATAAGCCCATCGGCATAGGAATAAGAAAATAAGCCATCTGAACTTCCATAGGTTCTGATACTGTTCATAGGCTTATTGAGTTTCATGATTCCGCTGTTCGAAGAAATCCACAAGTTCTGGTCCGGAAACTGATATAACGCATGCACCGGCTCGGCAAGTTGTTTTATATTCAGGTAACTTGGCAGAACTTTAAAGTCATACAGATAATAAATAAATAAACCGATTCGTGTGCCAACAAGTAACTCTTTATCGTTAAGTCTTAAAAAACATAAATTCTCAGGAAGTATATTAAAACTAAGTTGTGAGAGTGTAAGGATAATATTCGAAGAGTCGGTTTTTTTATGTCTGATTATCTGATTGGACTGTAACATAAAAAGAGCATCGGGAATACTGAACATATCAATTACAGGTCCCTGTAAGATATTGTCTAAAGGACGGGATTTCGTCATAAATTTATCATCTGTCGATACAATAAACAACTGTCCGTTCTTTACCACCCAAAGTGTATCGTTATTACGGCAAAAGGCTTCAATTTTACCAGGGAAAACACTATTTTTTAAGATACTGTTTTCAATGGTAAGCTTTATCCTGAATAACCCATCTTCAGAACCAACAAAGAGCTCATCGCCCGTTTCGTTTTGTTTGAATGAATTTATCTTTCCCCATTTGTTGCTTCTTGTAACAACAGTTAAATTCTTTTTTCCAGTTGCGGGTTTAACAACCACTATTTCTCCCTTATCACTTCCCAGCCATAACAATCCTTTTTCATCGAAAGCCATAGCTGTCAGACTGCTCATTTCAGAAAAGTATTTATTTACTGAGTGATCCGTGAAAAAATTCTGATGATCATTGAATTTATATAATCCGTTGCGGGTCCCAATCCAGAAAATTCCCGGCTCCATGAAAAGTCCGAATGTAAATTCTGCTTTCCTTTTCTCCGGTATACTGTATGTAAATAATTTTTCCCCTTTACGCTCAACAATACTATATTCAATTACTGATGAGGAAGTAACAATAAATATAACTTCTGGCCGATTCTGAAGTATTCCGATTATTTGATCATCATTTAAAAATGGGCGAATAGCAATTTCGCGAAGCGAGACTAAATCCTCAAATAAAAACAATCGATTCTCTGAAAATATAAGGCATTCACCTCCGATCGTATTTTTAATACCTTTAATTCCTCCCGATCCGGTAACTTTAACAAGTTCGTCAGAAGTTATTCTGTATAGTGAATCGTTTTCCGTATCAAATCCAGTAATGGAATTCCTTCCATATATAAAAAAAGTATTATATAGTCCATTATAAGCAATGGCTGAAGGAGAACCTTCTTTTTCATCCAAATTCCAATCGGAAAATGCGAGTTTTTCGATTTTACCTGTATTTATGTCAAGTTCTCCCAGGTAATTTTTACCCAAGAGAAGAATTGTGTTTCTTTTCCAGTCAATTGCTGCATCTTTAAGTATTACAGCAATTCGTTTCCCTTCAACTTCATTAAACAGATAAAAAGTTTTGAATTTATCCTCTTCTTTCAAATATCTGCTTATTCCCTGTGTTGTTACAAACCAGAGATTATTCTGAGTGTCTTCGAAAATCTTGATAATATTCGTACCGGAAAGTGCTGAACTATCGCTTAAATCAGCTGTGTACTGATAAAAATCTTTGCCATCGTATCGATTCAAGCCGTTCTGAGTACCAATCCATAAGAAACCATTTTTATCCTGAAACAGATATGTTATATCAGAATTTGAAAGTCCATTATCCCTGGAAAAAATCTCTGTTGGCAGATAATGCTGTGTAAAAGCTACCTGAGATAAAAGCAGTATATAACCTAAAACATATACTCGTCTCATAAACCTGCTCAACGGATCTGTTTAATAAAATTAAACAACTAAAAGTTAAGAAACAATCGAATCGTAAACATTAAGGTATTATTCAATAATTGAATATACTTAAAAACAAGTATCCAAACCGAAAACAAACTAATAGTTATATTTAAATATATTAGTAGTACTAAAAATCAAAAACCAGTATCAAACCTGAATATGACGACATGTCTTGTATTCAAAGAATAAAAAAAAGAGGAATAGTACACACTATCCCTCCCAGTTTAATCAATATTTTTTAATCTAATAGCCATATATGGCTACCTCTCCAAGTTCCTCTTCGATGCGTAGCAACTGATTATATTTTGCCATCCGATCCGAACGGCTCAACGAACCTGTTTTGATTTGACCCGAATTTGTTGCAACTGCTATATCAGCAATAGTCGAATCTTCAGTTTCACCCGAACGATGCGAAATAATCGTTGTATAACTTGCCCTGTGAGCCATTTGAATTGCATTGAGTGTTTCGGTCAGCGTACCAATCTGATTAACCTTAATGAGAATCGAATTGGCACATCCCATATCAATACCCTTTTTAAGAAACTCAACATTGGTAACAAAATTATCATCTCCAACAAGCTGACATTTTTGGCCAATTTTATCGGTAAGGAGCTTCCAGCCATCCCAGTCATTTTCAGACATACCATCTTCAATGGAATCAATCGGGTATTTGGTAATCAAATCTGCAAGATAGTCGGCCTGTTCATGCGAAGTACGCAGAGCACCTTTTTCTCCTTCAAATTTCCTGTAGTTGTATTTTCCGTTTTCATAAAATTCCGAAGCAGCACAATCAAGCGCTATAGCTACTTGTCCACCTTCCGATTTTCGTCCGGGTTTATATCCGGCTTCCTTTATGGCCTTTAATATCGATTCCAGCGCATCTTCGGTTCCGTTAAGATTTGGTGCAAAACCACCTTCATCACCAACAGATGTGCTAAGTCCTCTCGATTTCAAAACCATTTTCAGCGAATGAAATATTTCTGCTCCCATACGAAGTCCCTCGCGAAAATTCACAGCACCTACAGGTCTGATCATAAATTCCTGGAAAGCAATTGGGGCATCGGAATGTGATCCACCATTAATAATATTCATCATTGGAACCGGCAGAATTTTAGCATTAGTACCTCCAATGTACCTGTATAAAGGAACTCCATGATATTCGGCAGCGGCTTTTGCCACAGCCAGTGAAACTCCAAGAATTGCATTGGCGCCAAGTTTACTCTTGTTTTTTGTACCATCCATATCGAGCATTTTCTGATCGATTGCTACCTGGTCAAGAG
>CAYUAV010000069.1:0-11432 GCA_964442665.1 uncultured Bacteroidales bacterium | reverse complement strand
CGTATTATTATAATTTTCAGGTTCCTTGCCTGAAATGATACGGTTAATATTTTCCAGGTATAAATCGCGTCGGTTAAGTTCGATTTCGAGTGAGTCGAGACGTTGTTTATTTCTGACACTGTTTTTTATGGTATTTTCATCGGGGTATCCCGGTATAAACTCCCTTACCGGTGTATACACAATTATTGATATTACAATAACCAGGAAAAGCAACGTGACAATACCTCCCCAGGCTATTACATTCAGCCTTGATAACCGTAAGTTGAGTACTTCTTCATAACTCTCGTCACGGTAAACCGAAAACCTGTATTTATCCCTTATTTTCTGAAAAAAATTCCTCTTCTCTTTATGTTCCATCAAAAATTAACCGTTTGCACAAATATATAAAAGAAAGTGAGAACGAGGTGCCTAAAGTTGATTGCATTCTTCCGCAAGGTTATAAGTTGATAAGTTAATTCCTGAATCGAAGGATATTTGTAAACTTGTATAAGGATTGACCGAACAGGAATGTCATGGCAGGAAAACATTTCGTGAAGATAATTCGTTTCGGACTTATTGGTGAAGCCCAGGATGGAGACAATTTCAGATATGTTCTCTTTCAGGATACTATTAACTCAAAAAAAGCCGAATTACTTATATTTAAAAAAAAGTCGCCTGAATTATGGAATGATATTGAACAGTTGGAACAAGGTAAATCCATACCTTCTTACAAAGGTTATGTAACTACTCTCAATGGGACTGAGATAGTAGTACTTGGTGATGAAAGTCTGGAAGAAGCATTCACAAAACAGCGCTGGAAACTCGATTTACAAAAGAAGATATCCCGGCACGAAGCTGATCGCTTGAGGAAAGAAACTAAAGGTTATATGACAAATCTCACACATCCCGGAGCTATTGAGATCTCATGGCGGGAAATAGATCCCGAAGCACGACTGATACGCTTCAGGTATTACGAAGGACAGGGGAAATTTTCGCTGAGTAAATGGTACGAAATAACAGATAATTAACAAAAAGAGAAGCTGCCCGGACCGGGCAGCTTCTCAAGTTATTATTTATGAACCACCTTACTAATAATTTACTTCTATATTATTACGTTTATTCCCACCCTGGTGTTTGGGTTAAAACACCTTCAGAAATAATGATTTCAGTCTGCGGAATGGGTATAAATCCACCGGTTTCAGGGCGGTAATTATCCGTATAAATTGCATCTACTCCAACATCTTTGATAGGTATGTTTGTTGCAATGGCGTGCGCAGCTTCAGCATCGTGCCAGCGTAAAAGATCAAAATGACGTAAACCTTCAAAAGCCAGCTCATGACGACGCTCAAGCTTTATATTTTCGAGGGTTGGGCTGGCAGCTTCCAAACCTGCACGATCACGTACCCGGTTAAAGTATTCTGCAGCGTTTGCACTCCCAAGCTCAGCGCCCATCAGCAGAATATCGGCAAAACGTATCAGAACATCATCCTGCATATTCCAGAGTTGCATATCATCGGGTGAGCCATACTGAATGAAATATATACCTGCTATTCTATCGCCTATGCTATCGTATGTAGGTAAGTATTTTTTCTGCCAAAAACCGGTTTCATCCACCTGATTATCAGAACCCCAGATAAAATCTTCCGGAATGGTACCTTCATCAGGATTCGAAACATTCACATTCAGTATGGAACCTTCCCGGCGAAGATCGTTTTCATCGAAGCTGTCCCACAATTGCGGATTTACCGGACCGCTGCCCCAGCCTTGTCCAAAAGGTACATACGATTGCTGACGAAGACCGACATAAAGAGAGTGCTGGTTTGAATAGCTTAACTGCTGGGCAGGAGGACTCCATCCGGCAAATGGAGAATATTTTATGGCCCATACCGTTTCTTTATTTACGAGGACTCCGCCAACCATTAAACCATCGTCGCCATCGGCCCATGCCAGATCCTGATTTGTAGTATAAGGATATCGGGTAACTCTGGTATAATCCCAGTTGTTCCGGAAATCGGAAAGTAATGCATGACCACTGTGCTCAACGCAATCATCGATCCATGCAATCACCTGGTTTTTAGTAATGGAGCCACCATCAGCCAAAGGTAGTTCTGTCTGGTTATAATATCCTGTATAGAAAAGGAAGACACGAGCCATTAATCCTTCTGCCGCCCATCTATTGGCATGGCCTAGACGTTCAATGGGTATACTTGTAAATGGAATTGCCGGCATGACATCAATAGCCATCTTCAGATCGAGTGCAATCTGGCCGTACATTTCTTCAGCAGTAGCACGAGGAAAATTAGCCGGAGCCGGTTCAAGCTTTAAAGGTACAGGACCAAAAAACTTTGATAACCTGAAATAGAAGTAAGCACGCAAAAAATGGGCTTCACCTAATGCCTGGCTCCGTGCAACTGTATCGAGGTATTCTGCCTGATCAAATCGTTTGATGATGGTGTTCACCCGAAGAACTCCCTGCCAGCTGGTTTCAAAAAGATTCATGTAATAATCAGGCTCAGCAACCTGATAATCATCGGTAGCATCAAATCCATCATCATTGGTACCTCCACCGCCAAAACAGTCGTCCGACATTAATTCCGCAACAATAAACGGATTTTCTCTTCCTGCATCAATCGGAACAGCAGCATAAACTCCTGCCAGTGCTTCGTTAATATCATCAGGAGTCCGGTAATAGCTTTCATCCGATCTCTGGTATAGATTTTTTGTATCCAGAAAATCTTCACCACAACCTATTGCCAGAAACAGAACCGCAATAAGTATTATATAATTATTTTTTTTCATGACCATACTCTTTTAAAAATTAGAAAGTTATATTTAAGCCGACCATATATGTACGGGATTGAGGATATAAACCTAAATCGATACCCGAACCCCACGGGAAATTGTTATCCGGGTTATTATCGTCGGTAGGCGAGTAACCAACCTCAGGATCCATTCCGGGATACCTTGTAAAGGTGTATAAATTATTTGCAGCAACATATACACGGGTCTGTTCAAATGGAATAGCTTTAAAGAACTTGCTTAAATCGCAGCCAAGTGTCAGATTGCTAATGCGGAAGAAATCGCCGTTATAGATATAAATATCGGAGATCCATTGGTAATTCCTGTGAGCACCCCGGTACAGGCGTGGATATTTGTATGAAGTTCCCTCGCCGTGCCAGCGCTGATCATAGACTTCCCTTGTATAATTATGCCGGTAGCTATCGACCGAACGATAATTTTTAGCAATTTGATGTCCGGCCTGTCCATTACCTGTCATCTGCAGAAAGAATCCTTTGTATTCCAAACTGATTTGAAGTCCGAAAATAAAATCGGGATGGGGATCTCCTATCATAACTTTATCATTTTCATCAATTACCCCGTCACCGTTAGTATCGACCCAACGTAAATCACCGGGCGCAACACTATTAGGTGAAAAGAACAGAGAATCGCCAACAGCAGATCCCTGTCGGTTCCACTCCTGTACTTCCTGTTCGTTCTGCAAAACACCGTCGGTTTGATAGCCCCAGAAATAACCAATAGGATACCCTGCTTCGGCACGAAACATTTCTACGGTACCCTGACTGAGTACGTTGGCCGGTCCGTGGAAAATAGAATCGCTGCTGGGTACTTCAACTACTAAATTCTTGTTATATGCAAAAGTACCTGTTATACCATATTTTAACTCACCGGCATAATCGTTCCAGCGGATCATGGTTTCTATCCCTGAATTGCGTATAAGTCCGCCATTGATCCAGGGAGCCCTTGTCCCATCCATAGCCGACGATATTTTTTCAACCAACCAGTCCTTGGTATCTTTCCTGTACCAGTCGAATGAAAACTGAAGCTGATTATTGATAAAATTTACATCGAGTCCGATATCGGTTTGTTCCGAAGTCTCCCAGTGAATATCCGGATTAGGGACCTGGTATGGAGAAGAGCCTGTTGTAGCAATATTATGATCAGGTCCGAAATAGTAATTTACGCCTTCAATTTCGATAGTTGACAGGTATACAAAATCTCTTCCGATATCCTGGTTACCATTCCTTCCCCAGCTAAAACGCAACTTCATAAAATTCATCCAGTTGGTCAGGTTCTCCATAAATGCTTCATTTGAGATCACCCAGCCTGCTGAAACTGAAGGGAATTGGCCCCAACGGTGTCCTCTGGCAAAATTTGATGAACCATCGTAACGCATGATAAGGTTCAACAGGTATGTTTCCCTGTAATCGTATGACAGACGGCCAAAGTACGAAAGTAATGCCCAACCGTAATCGTCCCTTCCTCCAAAATTAGCCAAAGTAGCATTATTGGCATCCAGTACCGGAAAATTGTCGAGATAACCATATTCGGCATCATTAAAAAAGCTGCCTTCATTATGGCCGTCCATTTGCAGATTTCTTGCCGTTCGCAGAAATTCATTACCTGCAAGTAAAGTGAAATTATGAACTTTATTTAAATTAAAAGTGTATGTAACCGTATTTGTTGAAGTCCAGGTAAATCCCGAATACATATGTTGTTCAACCTGATCGTTAGAATTACTACTGACATCACTTAACAGATATGCAGGTGTCCAGTGACGTGAAGAACTATACCAGTTATTGACCCCAAATGCAGAACGAATTCGCAGATTCCTGACGGGCTGAATTTCCAGGTAAACATTCCCTATAATTGTATTATTATTATTGGTATTATATTTTGATTCGTTAATCATACTGGCAATCGGATTTCCTTCCTGTGAATTCCATGGTATCGCATAATTATAAGGATAAGCAGGATCCGTCACTGAATCGGCATACATTGGCAGAAAAGGGCTCGCAACCAGCATATTATGCAAGTCGTTCCAGTAAATATTACCGGTACGGATAGTAGGATTCTTTTCATTAGTATAGGTAAAGTTCTCTCCTAATACTATAAGATCACGGCCGCCAAGCTGAAACAAAATATGCTCGCTGTTTAGTCGCAGGTTAAGCCTTTTATAATCGTTATTGGCCTGTTTGCCAAGTATTCCCTGCTGATCGAGATAAGAAGCCCCCATTGAATAAGTCGAGAGCTCGGAACCACCTGAAATATTAATTGCATGATTTTGTACCGGAGCATTTTTTTGTTCTATGGCTTCAAACCAGTTGGTACCTTCCCATGCCCCACTTTCAATACGGCTCCAATCGGGAACGAGGGGTGCAAAATCGAAGAGATCAAATCCGGCTTCCAGATTTGATTCGTTCATCGCTTGCGCATATTCCTGGGCATTTAATAAATCAGGACGTTTATAAACATTTTGCCATCCATAATAGCCGCTATAGTTAACAACGGGTGCAGTATTTCTACGTCCTTTTCTTGTTGTTACCAAAATTACACCGTTTGCACCACGTGAACCATAAATTGCAGCAGAAGCGGCATCTTTCAGAACATCGATACTTTCAATATCGGAAGGACTTAAATTATCGATGTCATCTACTGCAACTCCGTCGACAATATAAAGGGGTTTATAGTTACCTGTTGTACCAATACCCCGAATAAATATTTTATTTCCGGCTCCCGGTACCCCATTGTTTTGCGTTATACTTACGCCGGGGGTGAGACCCTTCAAAGCATCCATAGTACTTACGGTATTAAGTGCTTCAATTTCATCCCCGCTGATATTCAGGTTAGCTCCTGTATTCAGTTTTTTCTTCTGAACACCATATCCGATAACCACCAATTCCTCAAGATCGACAATACTGGGCGCAAGGGTAAGATTAATTACTGTTTGATCACCCACGGGAATTTCCTCGGCCAGATAGCCCACAAAGCTAAAGACGAGCACGTCTTCGGGTGAAGCCTGAATAGAATAATTACCGTCAATATCGGTAATGGTACCTGTGGTTGTTCCCTTAATAAGAACTGTAACCCCGGGCAAAGGATCGTTAGTTGTACCATCCAGTATTGTTCCGGTTATTGTCTTTTCCTGTTTTAAAGTATTTCCAGACATGTTTCCCGGAAACAACACCACTAGTAAAGCAAGAAGGCATAAATAGTATAAGATACTCTTATTCCTTCTTAAAAAATTACTGTTTAGAATATTTTTCATATTAGTTAGGGTTAGAAAAGTGAATAGTTATAAACAGATAATATAATAAGGCCGTAAATATAGTTTTTTCGTTAATAAAAGAAAATCCTTCTGATTCTATAAAGGGAATGGTAAATATTATAATTTCAGCACTTATTTCAAAATGAAGAATGCTATTATTAACAATATGTAACCTATTTATAAACATTTGTTACAAAACAAGGATAATCTTAGTGACTCATCCTTAAAAATATCAACATAATTTAGTGTAGATAAGTATAAAAATGTTCAATTAAGAAGACGTTACTGTGAGGATTTTTAAACTCCAGATTTTATCAGAACTCAGTACTGTAAAATATTAAAAAAAACTGTTACCCAACATTTATGAATTGCGATCAAGCACAATCAATAAAAAGATTAAAAGTATGATAGAATAAATCTAACAAACACTCACCTCATGATAGAAGATAAAATCAGTAAAATCAAAGCTTTGCTAAAAGAGTTCTAACAACTTAAGAAACATTTATTAAAGAAAGATTTAGACCAGCTTGTAAGCAATTCATTTTTAAAAGAGGCGTCAGAGAAATTAGGGTATAAAAATGTAGCAGGGTTAAAAAAACTTAAACATCAAGCCCTGATGAAATCGGTCCCAGAGGGAACAGGCAGGGCAGTTAAAACTCAGATATGTGCATAACGAGAGAAAATCATTGCTATGAGTATGTTATTACTGAAGAGTGAACAGCATATTAAAAAATGAATTTTATTCTGATCAATGCTTTTTTTCATCGGCTATACCTGCAAAGCACACAAAAATGCAATCGGAATTTATAAAACTAAAAGACTTTCTTTATATTTTGGATATAATAGCTCATATGGTCTTTAAAATATAGTATAAAACGATATTTAACCTTTAGCTATATTTTAAGACAAAATATTGTGCATAAATTTTCCCTGTTATTGTAAAAAGTACAGGTAGTGCAAGAAGAACAGCCAGAAAGCGCAATGATCTTCTTGACATAAAAGTCACAATCAGCTTGTTGCTCAAAAGTATCAGTCTTAATTATATGAAAATTATTAAGAGCATAATTGACACAATGATGCCAACCATTATAAGCAGTTCGATGATGAATAGTCTTCTCAGACGTTTATGTTGTTCCAAAACAGAGCAATTAAAATTACAGAAAAACTGCTAAATATAATATACTCGCATGTAACGGCTATTTTCGTATGTCTCAAATGTATTCTCAAATGTCTCACATTTATACCTGTAACAGCTAAACAACTGAAAAATACAGAATAAGGAATCTGTAATAACGCTTATTTATAATTATTCTAAAAGTTAATATTTTTCTCCTCACCTGCCTTTACCTTATTGACTGCAACAAATTCGGTAGGAGAAAGTCCAAATTGTTCCTTGAAACTCTTAATAAAATAGGACCGACTTTTAATCCCGACTTCAAAAAGAATTTCCGAGACAGTGAGCTGGCCTTTTGTTAGAAATTGCGCCGCCCTTTTCATGCGAAGAGTACGGATAAACCCGCTTGGCGAATGTCCTGTTAAACCAACAAATTTACGATGCAAATGTGAACGGCTCATGCCCATATCTTTACTGAATAAATCGACGCTGTAATCGGGATTTGCAATATTCTTTTCCACATTGGAAATTGCCCGCTTTAAAAACTTTTCATCAAGAGAAGTAATGCTTATATCGGAAGGTTCCAGTGAAAGACTTCTTTTAAACTTTTCAATTAAATGTTTTCTTGTTTCAATAAGGTTATTAACTGTTGCCAGTAAAATCTTTCGGTCAAAGGGTTTTATGATATACGCATCGGCTCCAAAATTTACTCCCTTTAACTTATCTTCATCTGTTGCCTTCGCTGTCAGTAAAACAACAGGTATATGTGATGTGGATTCTGTCGTTTTAATTTCTTTAAGGAGTTCATAACCATCCATCCGGGGCATTTTAATATCACTTACAATAAGATCGGGGAGTTCAGTTCCAAGAATTTGAAGTGCTTCTTTTCCATCGTTCGCAGTTAGAATAAAATATTCATCCGATAACAGATCGGAAACATGATCTCTCATTTCAGGATTATCTTCCACTACTATAATAACTGGTTTTGTATGTTGCAGTTCCTTATCGGCTTCTTTCTGTACATACGAAATAAAATGTTCATTGAATCCCTGCTCCAGATCGTATATATCGACCGTGGGAGGAATATAATCTCTCTCTTCCCTATTGATCTCACCTGATGAAAAAGCATTTTCTCCCACAGGCAGATAGGTAATGAATTCTGTTCCCCGGCCAACCTGGCTTTTAACTTCTATCATTCCTCTGTATATATTGACCAGGCCTTTGACCAGTGAAAGACCAACTCCTGAACCGCTCTTTGTTTCATTATCTTTATTTTCGGTGCGATAGAAATGTTCAAAAATTTTATTCTGATCCTCTTCCTTTATGCCAATACCGGAATCTTTAACAATTAACTTCAGCATATCCGGGTTTGAGGATTTATCATTTTTTATCAGTTTCGCTTCAACTCGTATACTTCCATTTTTTGGAGTATACTTGAAAGCATTGGCTATAAGGTTATAACAAATCTTCTCAATTTTATCGCTATCAAAGAAACATATGTACTCAGTTTCCTCTGCAATAAATTCATATACAATTTCATGCTGAGTTGCCAGCCAACGAAACAATGCAGCTATTTCTCTGATAAATCCAATGAGTTCACCCTTTTCAACTCTCAGCTTCAGATGATCGGCTTCTATTTCTGAAATATCGAGTAATTGATTGATAAGACGGAGTAAACGGCGGGCGTTTTTCTGAATAATACCAAGTTGCTGGTTAATCTTTGGCTTGAGATTCATATCAGCCAGAAGGTTATCAAGCGGTCCCAGGATAAGAGTCAGTGGTGTTCTGAATTCATGCGAGATATTTGTGAAAAATCGGGTTTTCAATTTATTGAGCTGATCGAGTTTATCTTTCTCGATTCGCTCAATGGCTACCTCGTGTTTCAGGTGTGTTCTGATTACAATAAAACGCCTGTAGGTTAAAATAATAATTGAAATTATGATAAAATACCCCAGATATGCCCAAAATGTTCGATACCAGGGAGGAAGAATAACAATTTTTAACATTGCTCCTGAAGTATTCCAAACCTGGCTGTTGTTTGAGGCAATTACTTTAAAAGTATATTCTCCCGGATCGAGGTTAGTATAAGTTGCACTTCGCCGGTTTCCAACCTCATTCCATGAGTCTTCAAAACCTTCAAGTATATATTTGTACTGGTTTTTTTCCGGTATGATATAATTTAAAGCAACGTAATTTATTGTAAAAACCCTGAATCTGTATTTCAGGGTAATTTTATCAGCCATGCTGATATGCCTGTCAATTTTTGCTCCTTCGGTTCCCGGGAATATCTCCTGTTTATTGAATACAAGAAATTCCGTAATGAGAACAGGAGGAATGATATTATTGCTTTTTATATCCTCTGGATGAAAACTGTTAAATCCATTTTTACCTCCAAAAAATAATGTCCCATCTGATGCTTTTAATCCTGAGCGCTGATTAAATTTATTTCCCTGCAAACCATCTTTAATATCAAAAACCAGAAACTGAGGATCGGAAGGCAGATCAATCCCTCCAATAAATTTGGCTATTCCATTATTTGTACTCAGCCATAAATTCTCCTGATCGTCTTCTAAGATGGCATTGATGACATTACTCGGTAATCCGTCAGAAGTACGGTAAATACGAAATGTTGAATCTGATTCATTGAACAGATTCAGTCCTGTTTCGGTTCCAAACCACATGTGGCGCCTCGAATCTTCGAATATTACAATAGCTCCGTTGTCACTGATACTACCCGGATTCGACCTGTCAGACAAAAAGTGGCAAAAGGTTTCATTTGTTCTATCCATCAATTCAAGCGAATTGTAGGTCGAAACCCATAACCTGTCACGACTATCGAGGAAAACCTGTCGCACCCAGTTATTCATAATACTCTGCGGATCGGATCCCTCATGAATATAATGGAAAAACTTCTCAGATTCCGGATCGTATTTATTCAGGCCACCACCCATTGTACCAATCCATATAACACCATGCTTATCAGTAATCAGTGAAAAAATATTGTTGTTACTTACCGATATATTTCCGGTATTTGCTATGAAACGTTCAAATTTGTCATTCCCCGGATTGTATTTGTCCAGCCCCCCTGCCCATGTTCCGATCCATATAAATCCTTCCCGATCTTTTGTGAATGCATATACGGCATCCGAGCTGAGACTATGAATATTTGAAGGATCGTGTGTAAGATAGGTATATGACCTGTTATCTGAATTGTAAATATTTATACCTCCTTCCGTTCCAATCCATATCTGGTTTCCGTTCTCAAAAAAAGTATTCACTATATTATTGTTCAGCCCTTTGCTACCCTCAACCATCCGGACATGCCTGAAATTTGTCGAAATGGCATTATAGATATTCAATCCTCCATAGGTACCTATCCAGATATTTCCCTGATTGTCTTCAAATAATGAATATATAGAATTGTTAGCCAGTCCATCGCCATTAATATCGGTGGTAATCTGGATAATATCGGGCTGATTATCATAAAATTTTTTCAGATCAATAAGAACAATGCCATTATTTTCAGTCCCTACCCAAAGTATGGAATCAGTACTCTCAAGTAAGGATAATATGGTTCCTTCCGATAAAAATGGATCATCCTTCGAATCAAAACGATGAATTTCACCATCTTTCAGAGGATTGGTATAAAAGATACCGTATTCTCTGGCTCCTATCCAGTATGTTCCACTATAATCCTGAATTATGGAATTAACTGAACTTCCCTCTATATTTTGAGGGAAGTTTATGTACTGCGTAAACCTGTGGTGTTTGCAATCGAATATTTTTATACCTCCGGGACCATTTATTAATACATTCTGCTCGTTTGAAAAACAGAGTAGCTGAATACCTTCATAAGGTTCCGACGAATCGGCAAATTGATAAAATACCTCAAAAACATTGTAGTGAGGATCATATATGAATAATCCATTATAAG
This sequence comes from uncultured Bacteroidales bacterium, assembly GCA_964442665.1. Lineage (GTDB taxonomy): Bacteria > Bacteroidota > Bacteroidia > Bacteroidales > UBA10428 > UBA10428. The sequence goes on along the minus strand of CAYUAV010000069.1, from coordinate 338 downwards.
AGCCAAAAAGGATATTATGGTACTTATCCTCTATAATACCCGAAAAATTTTCAGTTGGCCAATTATTGTTATAATAGAAAAAATCATTATTTCGGTTGTAGATACTAATCCCTTTAGTTGTTGCAACCCAGAGCCGATTTTCAGAATCTTCATAAATTGATGAAATATTGTTACCAGCAAGTGTAAGTGTATCTCCGGTAATACTTCGATATGTCTTAAAATTATAACCGTCATACCGATATAAACCATCTGATGTTCCGATCCAAAGAAAGCCGAGAAAATCCTGATAGCTATGTGTTACCCAGGCCCGTGCCAGTTCGTCCTCAGCAGCAACAGGT